>CAOJQZ010000014.1 GCA_948441955.1 uncultured Lachnospiraceae bacterium
CAATTCCGCTCTCTAGTTTAGGTGTTTCTTCATCATCCAATTCCAAATCTAACTGCAACAAACTGATTTTTTTTGTCAATTCCTCAAAGTTCCGTTTTGCCAGTCCATAATCTTTAAATGATTTAATCGGATGAACTTTGATTTCTTCATTCATACTTATTCCTCCGTTCTGTTCGACTGACCATAGAATATCACAGTCTATTTTTATTGTCAATAGTTCGAAAATAAATTTTTATTGAATTATTCATTGATTTATCTCTTGATTTTAGACCATTATTTTCAATGGTCAAGAAACATTCTGTTATACTTGCCAACGCAGCCTTTCTGGTTTATAATATTCCCAACATGCCCCCTTACCGCCGTTTGGAGTTGAAAAAGGGGTTATAAAAATAATTGTATGATAAAAAAATCCATGATAAACTAAAGACAGGTTGATTACAAATAATAATGAAAGGTTATCGTGCATCAATATGTACGGTTTGGTTCAATACAGAATGGATGAAATAGCAGAGCTTCAGCAAGGATTTACGACTGCTTTTATTGATGCAGGTGTTTCTTCAAATCTTGCATATAAACCTCAATTTATATCTAATAATTATAAAGAAGGAAGACGAGTATTATCATCTATAGAAGAGGAGCTTTTGCAATGCGAGGAGTTTTCAATTAGTGTGGCTTTTATTACAAAGGGAGGTATTACACCACTTTTGCAGACAATGGAAGAGCTGGAAAAACGGGGAGTTTATGGAAGGATCATGACAACAGATTATCTGATGTTCAGCGAACCTAAAGCGTTAGACAAGCTTGCAAATTTTAAAAATATCGAGTTGAAAATGTATCAGTCAAAAAAGGCAAAAGAGGGCTTCCATACGAAAGGTTATATTTTTAAAGAGAAGGAAATATATCGTATTATTGTAGGAAGTTCAAATATGACGTTAAGTGCTCTTACAAAGAATAGGGAATGGAATACGCGCATGGTGTCAACGGAATATGGAGAATATACGAAACAAATTATTGAAGAGTATGATTTGCTATGGAACTCTAAATTTTGTGAACCATATGATGATTTTATTAATAGCTATCGAATAAAATATGAATTAGTAAAAGAACAAAAAAAGATAGCAAGACAGACAAGAGTTACAGAGCTGGAGCAATACCGTTTGCAGCCTAATAAAATGCAAGTTGAGTTTATTAGTAATTTAGCAAAACTACGAAAAAATGGCGCTGAAAGGGCATTGTTAATTTCTGCAACTGGTACAGGAAAAACATATGCCTCTGCTTTTGCACTTCGAGAAGAAGGTCCACAGAAGGCTTTATTTTTAGTTCATAGAGAACAGATTGCAAAGCAGGCAATTAAAAGTTATAGAAAAATTTTAGGAAATAATAAATCATTGGGGCTTCTTTCGGGAAATGCCAAAGATTATGATGCAGAATATTTATTTGCTACAATGCAAATGATGACTAAACCAGAAACATTGGAGCATTTTAAACAGGATGAGTTTGAAATGATTGTTGTGGATGAAGTGCATCATGCAGGAGCAGACAGCTATCAAAAAATTATGCAGTATTTCAAACCCAAATTCTGGTTGGGTATGACGGCAAGTCCGGAACGTATGGATAACTTTGATATTTATAAATTGTTTGATCATAATATTGCTTATGAAATTCGTTTGCAGCAGGCATTAGAAGAAGATTTGCTATGTCCGTTTCATTATTTTGGAATTACGGATATAGAAATCAATGGCCAAGTTTTTGATGATAGCAGTGGTGTTCGAAGTTTTACCAATTTAGTTTGTGATGAACGGGTGGATTATATTATAAGTAAAGCAGAATATTATGGATATAGTGGAGAACGGGTAAAGGGCTTGATATTTTGTAGTAGAAAAGAGGAAGCGATAGAATTATCTCGTAAATTTAACTACAGAGGATATCACACAGAGTTCCTTTGTGGTGAGGATTCACAAGCAAAACGAGAAAATTGTATAGAACGATTGGTAGAAGATAAGGGGGAAGATGGAACATATTTAGATTATATTTTTACAATAGATATATTTAATGAAGGTGTCGATATACCTGAAATTAATCAGGTTATTATGCTTCGCCCTACAGAAAGTCCTATTGTGTTTGTCCAACAGTTGGGAAGAGGGCTTCGAAAAACGGAAGGTAAAGAATATGTAGTTATCCTTGATTTTATTGGTAATTATATGAATAATTTTATGATTCCAATAGCCCTTTCAGGAGATAGAACATATAACAAAGACACGATTCGCAGATATGTAATGGAAGGTTCACGTGTGATCCCAGGAAGCTCGACGATTCATTTTGACGAAATATCAAAAAAAAGAATCTTTCAGTCAATCGATAAGGTGAAGACAACAAAGAGATTCTTGGCAGAAAAATATCAGGCATTAAAGAATAAATTAGGGCGAATCCCCAGCATTATTGATTTTTATGAGCATGGAGAGATAGATCCAATGTTATTTATTAATTATGCTAAAACCTATGATAATTTTGTAAGAATGATTGATTTTGATTATAAGATCTATTTTTCTAAGAAAGAAGAAGCAGTATTAGAGTTTGTGTCGTCTTTATTGATTAATGGAAAACGGCTTCATGAATTATTAATTTTGAAGTTGTTGGTACAACAACAGGCTTTTAGCAAAAGAGATGTGGTGAAGCAATTGGAAAGATTTGGGGAAAACTTCCGTGAAGAGGATTATTGTTCGGCAGTTGCTATACTGGATAAGAGATTTTTAAATACACAGGCGGAAAAAACCAAGTATGAAATTGTGGAATTATTAAATCCAAATATTTCATATGAAAGACATTTGGAAAGAGCGGCTTTTTTTGAAGAAAGATTACAAAAAGCGTGGTTTCAAGAGGAATTAGAGAATTTACTTTCCTATGGCATAAGAAAATATATAGATTGTTTTTCAGGGCATGATGAAGCTAATTTGGTGCTCTATCAGAAATATTCCAGAAAAGACGTGTGTAGAATTTTAAATTGGGAAAAGGATGATAGTTCAACGATTTATGGTTATCGAATAAAATATAATACTTGTCCAATATTTGTTACATATGAAAAGAAGGAGGATATAGCAAACAGTACGAAATATGAGGATCAATTTATAGACAATCAAATATTTAGCTGGATGACAAGAAGTAAGGTGACTATAGATAGTTCAGAGACACAACAAATTATTCATTTTAAAGAAAATAAGCTAAAAATATATTTGTTTATAAAGAAAAGTGACGGCGAGGGTTCGGATTTTTATTATATGGGCAGAGTGGAGCCTGTCACCTGGAAAGAGACAACTATACAAAATGACAGGGGACAGGAACTTCCTATTATGAATTTTCAAATGAAACTAGAGCACAGTGTTAGAAATGATATATACGAATATTTTACGAAATAATTAGTGTAAATGACATATGGAGGGTAATACATTGCAGATGAAGAATAGAAAAACAGTAAAGGTAGCGGCCGCTATTATCAAAGACAAAAACCGCATCTTCACAACCCAGCGCGGCTATGGTGAATTCAAGGACGGCTGGGAGTTTCCGGGAGGAAAGATAGAAGAAAATGAGACTCCTGAGGAGGCTTTGGTCCGTGAGATTAAGGAGGAGCTGGATACAACAATAACAGTAGAGGAATTAATTGACATCATAGAATATGACTACCCGGATTTTCATTTGTCCATGCACTGCTTCCTGTGCACCATTGTATCTGGTGATCTGGTTTTAAAGGAGCATGAGGCGGCCAGATGGCTTACAAAAGACCAGCTTTGGTCAGTAGAATGGCTTCCGGCTGATTTGAAGCTGATTGAAAAGATAGAAAAAATTATTTGAGAGGGTAAGGAATAGAGATATGTTCCATTTATTTAAAAACAGCCAAGAAAAAAATCCAACACAAAAACCGTACAACCCGTCCGCCCAGAAGCCTATTCTGCGCTGCAGCATCTGCACAGGCGAACAAGTGGCAGGCTTTAAAGATATACATACAGGAAAGTTTACAGACATCATGTTAATCAGAGATGAGAAGGATTTGCAGAGTTTTAAGGAAACCTATGGCGTAACAGAGATAACAAAGGAATACTGATGGCTGTCAGTAAGTAAATAACGTATTTAAGGAGAAATCTAAATGCAGGAAATCAAATGCCCTCAGTGCGGCAAGGTTTTTAAAGTGGATGAGTCTGGCTTTTCGGATATAGTAAAGCAGATCCGGGATAAAGAATTTGAAAAGGAAATCAGAGAACGTGAGGCTTTATTCAAAGCAGACCTTGAGACACATCTTAAAGCAGAGGAGGCCAATAAAAAGCTTGCTGTGGCAGAGGCGGTTTCGGAGCTTGAAAAAAAGCTTTCGAAAAAGGATGCAGAGCTTGTAAGCCTGAAGGCCCAGTTAGAGGCAGAGATAGACAGACTTCGTACGGAGGCTGAAAATGATGAGACAAAAAGACAGCTTGCAGTAACCGAGGCGGTTAGTAAAGTGGAGCGGGAATGTGATACCCTTAAAATGCAGCTTCAGTCAAAGGATACAGAGCACAAGCTTATGGAAACATCTATAAAGGAGCGTTATGAGGAAAAACTGCGTCTTAAGGAGGAGGAAATCGCTTATTACAAAGACTTTAAGGCCCGCCAGTCAACGAAGATGATTGGAGAGAGCCTGGAGCAGCATTGTGAGAATGAATTTAACCGCCTGCGTGCAACAGGTTTTCAAAATGCATATTTTGAAAAGGATAATGATATCCGGACAGGAAGTAAGGGGGACTATATTTACCGCGAATCAGATGAAGATGGAAATGAGATCATTTCGATTATGTTTGAAATGAAAAACGAGCAGGACGAGACCGTGACGAAGAAAAAGAATGAGGATTTTCTGAAGGAGCTTAACAAGGATCGAGAGGAGAAAAGCTGTGAATATGCGGTGCTTGTTTCTCTTTTGGAGCCGGACAGTGAGCTTTATAATACGGGTATTGTGGACAAGTCCCACCGCTATCCGAAGATGTATGTGATACGGCCCCAGTTTTTCATTCCTATGATTACAATCCTGAGAAATGCCGCCATGAATTCTATGGAGTATAAAGCCGAGCTTTTGATGATTCGGAACCAGAATGTGGATATTACTCATTTTGAGGAAAATATCAATAAATTTAAGGAAGGATTTGCCAGAAACTATGAGCTTGCCAGCCGGAAGTTTAAGACGGCAATTGATGAGATTGATAAAACGATCCTTCATTTACAGAAAACAAAGGATGCCTTGATTTCCTCAGAGAATAATCTTCGTCTGGCCAATAATAAGGCAGAGGATTTGACTATTAAGAGACTGACCCGCGGGAATCCGACCATGAAAGCCAAGTTTGCAGAATTGGCGCAGGGAAAGAGAGAGGAGCAGATATGAAGGAGAGACAGGAAGTGATAGAGTATTGTCTAACTTTTCCGGAAGTGTTTGAGGACTATCCCTTTCACGACGCAAACTGGACATGTATGCGCATTCGAAGCAGCAACCGTATCTTTGCCTGGATATATGAGCGGGAAGGGAACATATGGGTAAATGTAAAATGTGATCCCCAATGGAGAGAGTTCTGGCAGGAGGCGTATTCCTCTGTAGTTCCGGCGTATCATATGAATAAGAAGCACTGGAATTCAATGATACTGGACGAAACGATTCCGGAAAAGGATATCAGGCGCATGATAGCAGAAAGCTATGATTTGTGTAAAAAATAATTAGTTAGGAGAGACTTATATGGACAAATCGGAAATCATTTACCCTGAGGAAAAGAAAGCGTTATACCGCCTTCTCAAGGTAAAGCTTCAGGGACTTACGGATGGGGTTCCGTACAGGCTTGCGAACCTGTCGAATGCCTGTGCGCTTCTTAATCAGGCGCTGACAGATATTAACTGGGTGGGTTTTTATCTGATGCGGGAAGGAAAACTTGTATTAGGTCCGTTTCAGGGTAAACCGGCATGTGTGGAAATTCCTTCAGGGAAAGGTGTGTGCGGAACGGCAGCAGAGAGGGATGAGGTGGTTCTTGTGAAAAATGTACATGAATTCCCTGGGCACATTGCTTGCGACAGCGCGTCTGATTCTGAGATTGTGCTTCCGATTCACAGTGAAAATAAGGTTGTGGGAGTACTGGACATTGACAGTCCGTATCCTGCAAGATTCGATGAAGAGGATAAAGCAGGCCTGATTGAGATTGTAAAGGTAATAGAAGGGATATGGATGGAAAACTGAAAGAAGATTATACAGCGCTGTTCCATGGCTTTGCGGCATGCTTCGGGACAGCGCTGTATTATGATTTAATATTTGACTGAATTATGCAATTATGTTATTATCGTGTGTATCAAATGAGCATGATAAAATAGAATATGTGACAAAATGGCAAATATTGACAAAAAACTAGTATATTGATAACATGATATTATTAAAAATAGTGAATAAAGGATGGCAGAGAAATGACTGGTGATTCGAAAAAGGATATTCAAAAAACAGAGCTGCTCGTTCAGGTATCGCGCTTGTATTATGAGCATAATTTCAGCCAGAATGATATTGCAAAAAAGGTTGAGCTATCAAGACCTTATATTTCAAAATTGCTGAATGAAGCAAAGAGAAGGGGTATTGTGAAGATTGAGATTAATGATCCAATCAAAACAGAAAATCGTATGGAGCGTTCTCTGAGAAAATATTTCGGGCTGGATAAGGTTATCATTGTACCCAGAGTGCAGGGAGTAAGCCCTCTGCGTCATGTTGGAGAGGCAGCGGCCAGATATTTGGATGGTATTGTCAAAAGCGGGGATGTGATTGGCTTTTCCTGGGGAGAGACAGTTTATGAGTGTGTAAAGGCATTGCAGAAGCGGGAGGATCTTCAGGATATTGTTGCGGTTCAGATGTGCGGAGGAGTAAGTAATCTGAAAAAGAATGTATATGTCTCGGAGATTGCAAAAACATTTTCCGAGGCCCTTGGCAGCGCTGGCTATATGCTTCCCTTTCCAGCAATCGTTGATAACGAACAGCTTAGAAACGTAATAAACCAGGAACATACGATGCAGGAGGTGCTGCGGTATTCAAAGAAGGCGAATATTGCGATTATTACAATGGGAAGGTTTGGAAACCAGTGCGCGCTGGCACGGGCAGGATATTTAAAGCCTGACGAGATAGAGAGGCTGATAGACAAAGGAGCGGTAGGAGATATCTGTACACATGTAATTAAAAGAAACGGTGAAATATGCGATACGGGATTAGATGACAGAACGGTGGCAGTATCGTATGAGGAGATTAAAAAAGTAGACACCAGAATCGGCGTAGCCATTGGGGAAAGCAAGGTGGAAAGTATTCTGGGAGCGCTTCGGGGCGGAGTTGTAAATGTATTTATTACCAATGAGGTGACTGCGGAGGCGATAGAAGAGATTTGTCCGGAGATATTTGAGTAAGACCAAGTTGTCATTTGGAGAGCGGCATTGCTGCTCTTTTTTATTTTGTCAAAATTAAGAAAATTTATGCAAATGTACTAAAAAATAATTGTTAATTTTGTTGTTTTGTTTACATTGACATCCAGTTTTTTATATTGTATTATGTAAGTGACAAATGATAAAAAGAAAGTAACAAATGTTCATAAGAGGGAAGGTCATTTATGGAGAATATTCTGGAGATAAAAAACATTTCGAAAAAGTTTGGAGATTCCAAGGTTCTGGATAAGGTTTGTCTTAAGATACACAAAGGGGAGATTCATGCCTTGTGCGGAGAAAATGGAGCAGGAAAATCAACACTTATGAATATCGTCTCAGGAGTGATTAAGCGGGATGAAGGAGAGGTAATTCTTGACGGAGAAGCAGTGAAATTCAATTCAACCAGAGAATCGGTTTTTAAGGGAATTGCTTTTGTTCATCAGGAACTGGCGCTTTGCCAGCATTTAACTGTAGCGGAAAATATGTGGATGTGGTCGATCCCAAATAAAATGGGAATTATTAATCATAAAGAATTATATCGGAAAACAGAGAAGATATTAGAAAATTTTCAGGCGGATTTTAAAGCTGCGGATAAAGTAGAGGATTTAAGCGTTGCACAGCAGCAGGTTGCAGAAATTGCCAAAGCCTTGTCTCTAGATGCAAAATTAATCATTTTAGATGAACCGACATCTTCTATTACCGATTCTGAAGCGGAAAATCTGTTCCGTGTAGTTCGCAGCCTCAAGCAGAAAGGCATTGGAATTGTATACATATCCCATAGAATGAACGAAGTTTTCTCTCTCTGTGACAGGGTCACTATTCTGAGAGACGGACAGGTGGTTCTGACTGCCAAAACGGCTGAAATCAGCCAGGAAAAAGTAATCAGCAGCATGGTCGGACGCGAGATAAGCGAATTCTATCCGCCAAAGGCATCGGACAAGGAAGACGGAGAGGAACTGCTTCGGGCAGAACATTTCACAGGAGACGGATTCAACGATATTAGCTTCCAGGTAAAAAAAGGTAAAATTTTGGGTTTTTCCGGTTTAGTAGGCGCGGGCAGAAGCGAAGTGATGAAGGCGCTGTGCGGGATAAGCGGATATAAGTCGGGAGACCTGTATTTTAAAGGGAAAAAGATTCATAACAAATCATATAGAGATGCAATTGCACACAAAATATGTTACCTGACAGAGGATCGGAAAAAGAACGGCATCTTTTTATCAATGAGCGTGAAGAAAAATGTTTCGGCAGCAGTATTGAATAAGCTGACAAAAAGAGGAGTGATTAACGATAATCTGGAGAACAAAAATGCGGATGAACAAATAGAAAGGATGAAGGTGAAAACTTCAAGCCGTTATCAACTGATTGGTTCGCTTTCGGGGGGAAATCAGCAGAAAGCAATGATTGGAAAATGGATGGCGGTAAACCCGGAAATTATTATCATGGATGAACCAACAAGAGGAATTGACGTTGGGGCAAAAAGTGAAATCCATTTCATGCTTCGCGAGCTGTGTAATCAGGGAATAGGAGTCATTCTGATATCTTCTGAGATGCCCGAAATAATTGGATTATCAGATGAAGTGGTTGTAATGCATGAAGGAAAATGTATGGGAATGGTAACGGGAGAAGATATTACAGAGGACAATTTGATTTTGCTGGCATCCGGACATAAGCTGGCATGAGTTGGAGGGAAAGCAGATGCGAAAAGTAAAAGATTTATTCAGAAATTTCAGAGAAGCCACAATATTATTAATTTTTATAGTGTTTTGTATCATTATGACATTTTCATCGCCTTATTTTCTAACATGGTCAAACTTAAGCTCCACAATTGTAGGCATGTGCTGCAACGCACTGCTGGCAATTGGAATGACAGTTGTTTTGGCGTCAGGAGGAATAGATTTGTCTGTGGGCTCAACAATGGCAATGTCGGGAGCTGTAACCGGAGTGTTAGCTATTAAGTGCGACGTAAATATTTGGATTGCAGCGGCTTTAGGAATTCTTGCAGCTTTATGTATTGGTCTGGTAAATGGAATCATATGCAGTAAAACCAATATTGCTCCCATGATTTGTACTTTGGGAACAATGAGTATAGGAGCAGGGCTTGCTTTAGTTTTAACAACAGGGACGTCAATTTCTATGATGAGCGTACCGTCAAGCTACAGTGTGCTTGGAAAAGGGACCATAGGAAGTATACCTATCATCATTATTATCGCATTGGTTTTTGCAGTTGTATTCGGATTTTTACTCAGGAAATCAAGCGTCATGAGAAGAGCATATTATGTTGGTTCTAATGAACAGGCGGCAGATTTTTCAGGTATTAATATTTTCCGGGTAAAAATGGGAGTTTATATCCTGTCGGGAGTTCTTGCCGGTATTGCTGGAATTATAACAACATCACGTTTTGCAGTTGCATCCCCTACAGCCGGAGACGGCGCCGAAATGACGGCAATATCCGCAGCGGTCATTGGAGGAGCATCTGTTACGGGAGGTTCAGGAACTATTTTGGGAACCATGCTGGGATTATTATTGCTTACATTTATCAATAATGCACTTGTGTTATTGAATGTAGATGTATATTGGCAAGAGTTTATTAATGGTTGCATCCTGCTGGTAGCTGTGTTAATTGACTACTTTAGCCGAAGAAAAAATTAAAAAAATAGGAGGCCGGTTATGAAGAATTGGAAAAAATTAGTAAGTATTTTGTTGACAGCATTTATGGTATTGGCATTATGTGCATGCGGAAATAAAGAGGAGAGCAGCGGCAATGCGGATGCCGGAGATACAAAAGCAGAAGTATCAGATGACGGAGAATATTATATGGTCACCTTCCAGTCAGGAATTGACTATTGGAAAGGCTGCTATGAAGGCTTTGAAAAGGCAGGAAAGGCCAAAGGGCTTAAGACGGTATACACGGGATCCACAGACGGAGATTTTGCGGGAGAGGTTGATGTTTTAGAGCAGATTATTGCGAAAAAACCGGCAGGCATTGCACTTACCTGCGTAGACCCGGATGCTCTGGCAGATGTAATTAATAAAGGCGTCGAAGCCGGAATTCCAATTGTAACGTTCGACTCTGATTCACCGTCATCAAAACGTTTTACATATCTTGGAACAGGTAATGAAAATGCCGGAGCAGAGGCAGCGGCATATATGGCAGAAAAAATTGGACATAAAGGAAAGGTTTCTCTCGTATATTTTGCAGGTTCACAGAATCAGGAAGAAAGAGCGGCAGGATTTGAAAATTATATGAAAGAAAATGAACCGGACATTGAAGTGATTCAACGGGTAAATGGCGGAGAAACGGAAAACGAAGCGGCAGCGGCAACGTCGTCTCTGATTCAGGCAAACCAGGATATTGCAGGACTTTTTGCCTGCAATGCATGGACAGGCCTTGGAGTTGGAACTGCAGTTCAGGAAGCAAAAAAAGCAGGGGATGTATGCGTAGTTGCTTTTGATACGGATGAAGGCGTGCTGGATTATATAGAGCAGGATATCATTCAGGGGTCTGTTGTACAGGGAACCCAGCAGATGGGCTTTTGGGCATTGGAATTTTTGTATGCGGCAAACCATGGTTCCGTAATTGCCGGATGGTCGGATAAAGGTCTTGCAGCAGTTCCGGCAACAGTAGATACAGGAGTATCCATTGCAACGGCAGAAAATCTTGACAGCTTCAGGTAGTTATTAATCAAGTAAAAAGAAAACACAAGAATCATTCTGCTTATAGCAGGAAAGCAGAATGTCAGGAGGTAGAATATGTTGACAAAAGTAAGACCTAAGATAGGTATTTTAGCGTTAATGCAGGGATTATATGATGAATCCCAGCCGGAAATTCCGGCAAATCAGACAAGGTTTGTAGAAGATGTGATAAAACAGCTTTCAGATGTGGCAGATTTTGTCTTTCCCGGTTTGTCGAAGGAGCGTGTTGATACAGAAAGAATTATTAAGCAGTATAATGATCAGGACTTAGATGGGATTATGATTATTAATACATTATATTCTCCGGGTCTTCGAATCGTACAGGCCTTTAAGAAAAATACACTTCCGGTTATGCTGGCTAATATTCAGCCGCTTCCGAATGTAACAGACGACTGGAATTGGAGTTATTTGACGACAAATCAGGGGATTCATGGGATTCAGGATACGTCTAATATGCTTATGAGACTTGGATATCATCCGGCAATTATTACAGACGACTGGAAAAGCGATACTTTCAAAAAGTTTGTTGAGGATTGGAGTATGGCGGCTGCAACTGCTAAGAAACTGTGCTCCGTAAGACTTGCATTAACACAGAAAATGCAGAACATGGGCGATATTCTCGGCGATGAGGTAGCTTTCTTTCAGAAATTCGGTATTGAAGTTCTGCACGAGGGAATTGGACAGGTATACGCATGCTTAAATGAAGTGACCGAGGAAGAAATAGATGCTCAGATAGCAGAGGACTTTAAGAATTTTGAAGTTGCAGAAGACTTGCCGGAGAAAAATCACAGATATGCTGCGAAACTTCAACTGGCTTTTGAAAAGTTTTTACAGAAGAAAAATTATGACGGATTCACTGCCAACTTTATGGTTTACGAAGAAGACGGGCGCTTTGAGCAGCTTCCGATTCTTGCCGCATGTAACATGATGGCAAAAGGGTATGCATATTCGGCGGAGGGCGATGTGCATATCATGGCCTTAATGGCAGCTGGACATCTTCTGATAGGAGATCCTCATTTTACAGAGATGTATTCATTAGATTATGGCCGGGATTCCTGTATGTTTGCTCACATGGGAGAAGGTAACTGGAAGGTGGCAAGAAAGGATCGTCCGGTAAGGCTGATTGACAGGCCGCTGGATATTGGAAATCTTGACAATCCGCCGACGCCTATTTTCGGAGCGGAACTTGGCACAACAACCGTTGCATCGCTGGTTCCTATCAGCGGAGACAGATACAGATTAGTTGCAATGAAGGGGGAGGTGCTGGACACAGACATTATTCCGGGTATTCCTATGAACCATACATTCTTTAAACCGGACAGCGGAGTAAAAGCGGCTATGAATAAATGGCTGGAATATGGCGGTACGCACCATCAGGTACTTTGGACCGGAGACCATATGAATCGTCTGGAACAGCTTTGTAATATCTGGGGTATTGAATTTGCAGCAGTTTAGTAAAATGTTCTGATTTCTGGAGGGGGTTATAACAGAAATGTTAAATCCCCTTTTTCATTAATAAAATACAAGGAGGATAACCATGAAAATTACGACAGTAGATCATATTACAATTAATCTTTTGAAAGTGAAAGAAAGTTTTGAATTTTATGAGAAGATTTTTGAACTCCGGAAAATAGAGGATGTGGATATGGGAGATCATATCCTGCATTTATATGAGCTGCCCGACGCAAGGCTGGAGCTGATTGAATATAAGGAGGAACAGAGACAGATACAGACTGGCAATACAGATATAGGTATCTACCGTCATTTTGCCGTATGTACAGATGATTTGGAGGAGCTTAAGGAACGCTGCAAGGAGGAAGGATATGCGCTTAACCTTGAACCTACGTATATAGAACAGATTAAAAAGACCGTTATGCTGGTAAAGGATCCCAACGGGGTAGAGATAGAAGTTATTCAGAATTAAAAAGGACATTGGGTGGAAGATTGGAGAAAAAAGTGAAAAGAATTGTATGCTATGGAGATTCAAACACATATGGATTGAATCCGGAAACAGACCAGAGGTATCCCAGGGAAAAGCGATGGACAGGTATTTTACAGAATATTTTAGGGAACGAAAATATAGTGATAGAGGAAGGGCTGAACGGCAGAACGACCGCTTTAGATGAACCAGGACTGGAATATAGAAACGGATATTCTTATTTGGAGGCTTGTCTACGTTCTCATATACCCGTTGATTATTTGATACTTATGTTAGGGACAAATGATACAAAAACAATATTTGGAAAAGAGGCAGCACAGATTGCACGGCAGATAAGGAAACTGATTGAACGGTCTGTCCAGGTATTGGATGAAGCAAATCCCTGCGAATGCAAAATTTTATTGGTTGTACCGGCTGAAATAAGCGAAGCAGTTACCGGGGGTCCGTTAAGCCATGAATTTGATGCAGACAGCGTAAGGAAATCGAGAGAGCTTGCGAAGTTTTACAAACAAGAAGCCAAGCTTGCAGAAGTAGACTATTTGGATCTGTCTAAGATTATAAAGCCGTCAGATATTGACGGCATTCATTTGGAACCAGGCGGACACGAAATGATTGCAGAAAAAATTGCAGATTGGATAAGGAGTTGAAAAGAATATGGAGCAGGTATTATTGATGGCCGTTGATCTTGGAACGAGCTTTATTAAAGTTGGGGTTTACGATACAAAAAGCAATTGCATTGTTGTGGAAACGGAGCCTGTAAAAGACTACAGGCCAGCTCCAGGAGTGTTTATTCAAAAGGGAGAAGAGCTGTTTGGTTCTGTTTTGGCATGTATGAAGAAGGCTGCAGAAACACTTGGAGACAGAAGCCGTATGGTGGAAGCAATTGCGTTTACAGGGCAAATGTCAGGATTTATGGGAGTTGACAAGGAATGGAATGATATTACCACATGGTCCTGCTCTCTGGACAGCCGCTATATGCCGTATGCCGAACGTCAGATGAAGGAATTAAAAGACAAGTTTCTTTGTATTGGAGGCACCAATTTCCCTCAAATGGCGCCAAAGTATGAATGGTTTAAAACAGAGTTTCCTGAAGAAAGTAAAAAGATTTCTAAATATCTAATGATCAGCGGATATGTAATAGGAAAGCTTGGCGACATTACTGTGGAGGACGCCGTGATGGATCGTTCTTTCATCATGTGGACGGGACTTGCGGACGTACAGTATGACAGATGGTCGGATGAGATCTGTGACGCTATATCATTAGACAAAAAGTATTTGCCCCGGATTGTAAATTCGAATCAGATCTGTGCGCATTTAAATAAAGAGATGGCCGGCGTGATTGGATTAAAAGCCGGGATTCCATTAGTTTCCGGCGCCGGAGACAAGGCGGCGGGCTGCCTGGGATCGGCCATTGTCAATTATGGGGATACGATTTTTGAAGCCTCCTCCTATGGGGAGATCAGCTGCTGTGTGCCGGAATACAGACCGGATATGAAGGAGCGGCGTCTGGATGTAATCCCGTCAGCGATTCCGGGCGATTTTTTTGCAACACATTTTGTTGCAGGCTCAGGGATTACACTGGACTGGTTTATGAATACATTTGTGAGACAAAAGGGACAGTCCCAGAAAGAAATGTTCGCCGAAATGGAACGGAAGATGGAACGCATTAAGCCGGGATGCGACGGAGTGATGGCGATAGGTCTGTTAGGAGGAAGCTCCATGCCCTTAGACGGTTCCCTAAGGGGAATGTGGATGGGATATGACTGGAGTCATTCGAAAGAACACTTTTATAAGGCGCTGCTTGAAAGCTTTACCTATGATTTTACTCTCTGCGTAAGAAGCATAGAGCGGTTATATCCGGAATATGAGATTGAAAATATTAAAATCATCGGCGGGGGTGCAAAATCTCCTGTATGGACGCAGATGTGCGCAGATGTGCAGAATAAAAGATATGAAGTCTTAAGCAGGGAAGACGTGGCGATGTGGGGAGCGGCTCTGCTTGCCGGCAATGCAATCGGGGTGTTTGAGGATCTGAAGGAAACGGCGTTAAAGCATGTCAGAGTGACTAAGGAATTTGCACCGGATGAAAAGACGGGAAGGCAGTATGATAAATATATGAATTTGTATAAGCAGTATACAGTTGAACTGCATGATTTTTATAAACGTTTACAGGAGCTTGCAAAAGAAGCATAAGAAATGAGAGGTTGAATATGAAAGCATTTATAATGGACAATGAGCGGAAACTTTCAGCGGCAGAGATGCCGGAGCCCATTGCATCAGGAAGCAACGCCATTATGGACGTCACATACGCGTCCATCTGCGGCACAGACTTCCGTACATATATGAAAGGAAATGATAAGATCATTCCGCCAAGAATTCTGGGACATGAGTCTGTCGGAATCATACGGCATGCCGGCGCACTTGCGAAGGCATATGGAATCGAGGAAGGCAGCCGTGTAACCGTTGCCCCGGCAATCGGCTGCGGGGAGTGCTGGCCTTGCAGTACGGGTCATACGAATATGTGCGACCATCTTGAGACAATTGGTTTTCAATATGAGGGAGCTTTTGCGGAACAAATGGAGATTCCGCGAAAAGCAATCGTGATGGGAAACGTGATAAAAATTCCGGATGCGGTTTCTGATATGTCGGCGGTTCTTTCGGAGCCGGCTGCCTGCGCCTTAAACGCACAGCAGTATCTGAAAATACAGCCGGATGATTATGTTGTAATTTATGGAAGCGGTTACATCGGCTGCGTGCATGCGGAGCTTGCAAGACTTGCAGGAGCAAAAGAGATCATTATGGTGGAAATCGCCGAGGCAAGGGCGGAGATTGCAAAAAGGATGATACCTGGAATTATTATGATTAATCCCAAGGAGCAGGATACGATTGCAGAGGTTTCAAGAATTACCGGAGGCAGAGGCGCAAATGTAGTAATTGCGGCGCTTTCCGTTCCATCCGTACATACGGAAGCACAGATTATTGCATCAAAGATGGGAAGAATCAGCCTGTTTGGGGGAATTGCCGGTGAAAGCAAAGGCTTTATTGACAGCAATTTGATTCATTATAAGGAACTGTCGGTATACGGCGTACATGCGACGACGCCTGCAATGATGAAAAAGATTATGGAATATGTATCAGAAGGAAAACTGGATCTTGAAAAATATGTTTCTGCCGTCTGTAAACTTGAGAATATGGAAGACGGTTTTACCGCAATCCGGGATCAGAACGCACTGAAAATTCTTATACAGCCGTAAAAAGTGTTACATATGTTCATTATATATTATATTTTGTTATTGACAATTTCCAGGATGGATGATAATATCAAATATAGGAACATAATTTACTAGCATATTATCATATGTTCATAGAGGAGGGAGATAAAATGGCGCAAAAAATGAGAGCAGTACGGCTGTTCGCACCAAAGGATATTCGTTGTGTGGAAGTGGACGTCCCGCAGATTGAAAAGGATACGCAGGTACTGATAAAGGTAAAAAGCTGCGGAGTCTGCGGTTCAGATATTCCCCGGGTTATGGTAAAGGGAACCTATCATTTTCCGACAACAATCGGACATGAATTTTCAGGACAGATTGTTGAGTGCGGAACAAAGGTGCACGGCGGATTAAAGGCAGGAGACAGAGTAGCTGTAATGCCGTTGATTCCATGCGGGAAGTGCCAGTACTGCAAGGTTGGGCAGTCACATTTGTGCGATTCCTATGATTATTATGGGTCAAGAAGAGACGGAGCAATGGCTGAATATGTAGTAGTTGAATCCGAGAACTGTCTAAAGCTTCCGCAAAATGTCACCTATGAGATGGGGGCGCTCACAGATCCGATTTCCGTAGGACTTCACGCAGTCCGCAAAGTGAGAATGGAAGCAGGAAAGTCAGCGGCAGTATTTGGTCTGGGCGCAATTGGATATATAACAGTACAGTGGCTTCGCGAGCTGGGATGTACAAAGGTGATTGCAGTAGATGTTGAGGATGAGAAATTAGAGCTTGCCAAGAATTTGGGAGCGTCGTACGGCGTCAATGGACGAAATGTTGACGCAGTAAAAGCAGTGAAGGAGCTGACCGGAGGAGAAGGCGTAGATATCGCCATAGAATTCGCAGGAAGCAAAATTACGCATGTGCAGGCGGTAGCTTCCTGTAAGAAGAACGGAGAAGTTGTCTACGGCGGAATCACTTATGATGATGTCAGCTTTCCGAATAAAGCAATTGCATCGATTCTGCGCGGAGAGCTTACGATTCATGGAAGCTGGAATTCGTCAATTAATCCTCTGCCTATTAATGAATGGATGAGCGCCCTTGAATATATGAATCTCGGAAAGATCAATGTGGAACCGCTGATTACACACAGGGTCAGACTTGAGGAATGCAGGGAAGTGTTTGAAATGATGTATAACCGGACGGAAGTGTTTACAAAGGTTCTGTTCCAGCCAGAGCTTCACTGACCGGCGGATAAAGGGGATGGCATGGTGGAGAGAAAAGAGATAGAGAAGCTTGTCAGGAAGCGTTTAAAAGAAAAGAAGGAATACATTGTTGCAGCGAACTGGAAGATGAATTTGTCTGAGAAGGAGGCTATATGCTTTCTCCAGCAGATAAGAGAGGAAGAGCTCCCGTCATATTTAAGTCCGATCATATTCCCACCCTACCCTTATCTTCCTATTTTTAAGAAAATGCTCAGGTACAGCAGAATTACCTATGGGGCACAGGATATAGCAAAGGAAGACGAAGGGGCGTATACCGGAGAAGTAAGCGCCGGAATGCTTTTAGATATGGGATGCTCTTATACACTTGCCGGACATTCGGAAAGAAGAAATTACTATGGCGAGACCTCCGAGATTACGGCAAAGAAGGCGGCCAAAGCACTGGAGTATAAGATTACTCCCGTTGTATGCGTAGGAGAAACACTGGAGGAAAGACGAAGAGGCAACTATAAGGATGTTATAAAGGAACAGTTGGATGCTGTAGAAAAAGCGGCAGGCGCAGGAATTACAGAAGGTATCATTGCGTATGAACCGGTGTGGGCGATTGGAACAGGAGTGATTCCAAAAAAACAGGAAATTGCAGAGACACATAAATTTATTTATGAAGTGCTTGTTTCCTATGGGTATAACCTGAAAAGGAGTCCCAGAATTCTGTATGGCGGCAGTGTAAATGAAAAAAATGTAAGAGAGATTGCTTCTATAAATCATGTGGACGGCTTTCTGATAGGCGGAGCAAGTCTCAGAGCAGAGAGGTTTAAAAGCATATTAAAATTATTGAGTTTGGATGAGTAATTATGGAAATCAGTAAAGAGGAAATAGCAGAGGTTATCCGCCGGGTGCTTACATACTATAAGCGGAAAAAGGTTTTAGAAAACACAAAAAGAACGTTATATCTGATTCCTTCCTGTCCGGTAGGGCTTGACGAGATATTAATGGAGTATGATTTGTACGGCATATCGGATGATATGGATTTTGCCGTATCAGAGGAAATCATGACATCTGCAGTAAAGGAGAAACAGGTTTTCTTTAAAGAGAACAAGATACAAATGCAGCATATTTTCCGAAGGATTCCAGGATATAAAAGGCTTGAGATACATTGCCCCTCTTTTGATTTTTTAAGGGCAGTAAAGGATGCAAGAGAAGAAGATTTATTTGTAAGAATCACCCTTTATTTTTTGATGATGCATAAGCCGGTGCTTATCCGTCATCCGTATCGGCCGGAGAACCTGCCGTCAGGGAGGTTTTCCAAAGCGGCGGCAGAGCTTCAGAGAGATCTGTGGGATATGGGAATTACCTTTACTGATTTAAAAGTAAACCTGTGTGATGCAGTGTCAAAAGATCCCGGGACAGAGGACGGCCTGATAACGGAACAGATAGTTGACAGCTTATATAAAAATGGAGCCCGGGAGTTTTTTGCCATGGAGGGAACGGTAATTACGCCCTTAGCTTTAGAGAGAGCGAAAGAGCTGGGAGTACGCATTATACAAGAGTAAAAGAACGGAGGTTATAAAATGGGAGTATCGGCCTCGCAGATATCGCAGTATCTGTCTGAGCTTCAGACAGAACTTCACGGAGCGGCGTCTGAAAAAAAGAGTAAGCTGCCTGAAATGTATCAGGCAGGAATAAACGGTATATTTGAGGATATTCATACTGCTGTTGAAGCAGCAAAAGCGGCCCACAGGAAGCTGATGGAATATACGCTGGAGGATCGGGAAAGGTTTATCGGTGCAATGCGGGAAGCGGCAAGGGCCAATGCAGAAAGACTTGCAAAGCTTGCCTATGAAGAAACGGGCTATGGGCACATGGAGGATAAAAGGATTAAAAATCTTTTGGCGGCAGATAAAACTCCAGGGACAGAGGATTTGAAAACATTTGCAAAAAGCGGAGACGATGGCCTTATGCTGACGGAAATGGCCCCTTATGGAGTTATAGGTGCAATAACGCCCTCCACAAACCCGACGGCCACGGTAATCAATAATGGAATCAGCATGATATCGGGCGGCAATGCAGTAATATTTAACCCCCACCCTGGAGCAAAAGAATCCTCTCTTGCAGCCATTAAACTGTTAAATCAGGCAATTGTGGAAGCAGGGGGGCCGGATAATCTCCTGTGCGCGCCCAAGGAACCGACAATGGACACAAGCAGGGCGATTATGTCTGACCCTGCAGTACGTCTTCTGGCAGTAACAGGAGGAGAAGCAGTCGTAAAGACAGCCATGAAAAGCGGGAAGAAATGTATAGCGGCAGGACCGGGGAATCCTCCGGTTGTAGTAGACAATACGGCCAATATCAAAAAGGCGGCCGCAGATATTGTAAAGGGCGCCTATTATGAAAACTGTATTTTATGTATAGCAGAAAAGGAAATACTGGTAGAGGATGCGGCAGCAGACGAATTAATCCGTGAGATGGTGAAGGAGGGCGCCTATCTTGCAGATGAACGGGAGCTGGAGGCAATTTTAAAAATAGTTATGACTGCCACAAAGGAAGGAAAACCGGCGCCCAATAAAAGCTTTGTAGGGAAAGACGCGGATTACATATTGAAAGAAGCCGGTATTGTCACGGGCCGGAAGGTAAAGATTATTATTGCCGAGGTTCCCTTCGAACACCCTCTTGTTATGACGGAGATGCTTATGCCGGTGATTCCAGTAACAAGAACAGCTACAGTTGATGAGGCGATTGAAAAAGCGGTAATTGCGGAAAACGGATGTCATCATACGGCTATGATGCATTCGGAGAATGTAAAGAATCTCACGAAAATGGCGCGTGCGGTGGATACGACAATTTTTGTAAAAAATGCGCCGTCCTATGCAGGGCTTGGAATAGGCGGAGAAGGATATACGACGCTTACAATTGCAACGCCTACCGGAGAGGGCTTGACGTCAGCAAAGAGTTTTACACGCTCACGCCGATGTACTCTGCACGGGGCTTTTCGAATTGTATAATGAGGTGGCGCTATGAAAGAGCAGATATTGAAGAAGATAGAAAGCGCCGGCGTAGTAGGCGCCGGAGGAGCGGGATTTCCTACTCATGTAAAGCTAAAGTGCGCACCGGATACGGTAATAGCGAATTGTGTGGAGTGCGAACCAATCATTAAGTCTGATAAGTACCTTGTGGAGAAGCATGCGGCAGAGATTATAGAAGGTATGGAGGCGGTTCTAGAGTGTACCGGCGCAGGACGGGGCGTATTGGCAGTAAAACGTAAAAACCATGAGGCTGTCCGGGAGCTTGAGCAGGCAGTTTCAGGGAAAAAAAATCTCTCGGTACATCTTTTGGATAATTACTACCCTGCAGGAGATGAGCAGCAGATTGTCTATGAGGTAACAGGGCGTGTTGTTCCGGTTGGGGAAATTCCTATAAAAGCAGGCTGCGTAGTCTTGAATGCACAGACCCTTTATCATGTATCCCGGGCAGTTTTAGGAATACCGGTAACAAGCCGGATGGTAACGATTGCCGGAGAGGTAAAAGCGCCCATGACAGTAGAAGTACCGGTGGGAACGCCGGTTTCCTATCTCCTCGAACTTGCCGGCGGAGTCAAAGTCCCGGAATATGCCGTGATTCTCGGGGGACCGTTGATGGGACGCGGGGCGGAGGATCCTGATAAGGAATTTGTCACAAAGACAACAAACGGAGTCATCATCCTGCCGGCGGATCATCCGCTGGTAGAAAAGAAAACCGACGATTTAAGCCATCAGCTTAAGATTGCAAAATCAGCGTGCTGCCAGTGTAATTATTGTACGCTGATCTGTCCGAGAAGCAATCTGGGGCTAGGCGTACAGCCTCACAAGATTATGCAGGCATTAACATGGAATAACGCGTCGGTGCTGGCTGACGGTCAGGCGGCTCTTGGGTGCTGCAGCTGTGGATTGTGTACCTACGTGGGCTGTAATATGAATCTTTCTCCGGACAGATTTATTTCGGAAGTAAAAAAAGAACTTCTGGCAAGAAAAGTAAAGAGTACTCAGACTCCGGGCAGGGTTAATCCTTTCCGGAATGAGATAAAGGCTCCGTCAAAGAGAGTTATTCAGAGAATGGGGCTGACAACCTATGACACAGACATACGTTATATTGATTCTATCCAATCGCCGAGAAAAGTGCGTATTCTGCTAAAGCAGCACATTGGCGCGGCGTGTACGGCAGCGGTAAAAGAGGGAGATATAGTTGAAGCCGGACAATGTGTCGGAAAGGTGCCGGAAAAAGCATTAGGGGCGTCGGTACATGCATCTGTACGCGGCAGAGTTGTTTTGGTGAATGCAGAATATGTTGATATTATGAAGGCATAAGAGGTGGGATTATGGGATTAGCAATTGGGACAGTAGAATTAAATAGTGTGGCGTCTGGTATAGCTGCCGGAGACGCAATGCTGAAAGCGGCAGAGGTCAGACTTATCATGGCACAGCCCGTATGCCCGGGAAAATATGTGCTTATAGCTGCAGGCGATACTTCCAGTGTGGAGACTGCGGTTCGTGCGGGAGAAAAAGCAGGGAGAGATAAGGTTGTTGATACAACCCTGATTTCCAGTATTGCGCAGGAAGTAATTCCGGCTATTATGAGAACAACTGCACCGGAACAAAAGGAAGCGGTAGGAGTGATAGAGACTTTTTCACTGGCCAGCGCGATTTTGGCAGCGGACTACGCGGTAAAAAGCGCTGCAGTGGAATTAATTGAAATCCGTCTGGGGCGCGGACTGGGAGGAAAATCTTTTGTTATTTTGACCGGAAGCGTCAGCGATGTGACGACAGCAGCAGAAACGGCCAGAAGGCAGCTTGGCGGGGACGGTATGATCTTAAATGTGGAGGTTATTCCTTCTCTGCACGAGGAGATGTATCAGGCTCTTCTATAGTGCGGGCGGCAGTATAGGTAACAATATAAATTTAAAATAAAAATAAGAGGTGGCTATTATGGAAAAAGAAGCATTAGGAATGGTAGAAACAAGAGGTCTTGTGGGTGCAGTTGAGGCGGCAGATGCTATGGTTAAGGCTGCGAACGTTCATCTGATCGGAAAAGAGCAGATTGGCTCTGGTTTGGTGACTGTGATGGTACGCGGGGATGTAGGGGCAGTAAAGGCATCCGTAGAGGCCGGTTCATCGGCGGCAAAGCGTGTAGGAGAGCTTGTATCTGTTCACGTTATCCCTAGACCACATACAGATGTAGAAGCAATTCTGCCAAGATAATTTAAGACAGACGGAGGTATTACAAATGGGAAATCAGGCATTAGGAATGGTGGAAACAAAAGGTCTTGTTGGTTCAATTGAAGCAGCAGACGCGATGGTTAAGGCGGCAAATGTTAAATTAATTGGAAAAGAAAAAATCGGTTCAGGTCTGGTAACCGTAATGGTGAGGGGAGACGTAGGAGCGGTAAAGGCATCTGTAGAGGCAGGTGCGGCCGCGGCAAAGCGTGTAGGAGAGCTTGTATCTGTTCACGTAATCGCAAGCCCCCATGCAGATGTAGAGAAGATTCTTCCGCAGCCTGGTACGGCAGTTAAAAAGTAGGAGGACTGGCAGAGTATGGATATCGAAAAATTAATAGCTGAAATTACGGATGAAATATACAGCAGAATGTCTTCAGAGACAGGAGTAACGGCGGAAAAAAGCAGCCCTCCGGCTGTAAATCTGGCAAAATACATTGATCATACGCTTCTTAAGGCAGACGCGTCGGAAGCACAGATTGTGAAACTATGCAGGGAGGCAAAAGAGAACAAATTTGCTTCTGTCTGTGTAAATCCAGGCTATGTCCCCCTGGCGTCAGGAGAGCTTGCCGGCTCCGGAGTAAAGACCTGCTGTGTGATCGGCTTTCCTCTGGGGGCAACAAGCACGGAAGCAAAGGTGCAGGAGACAATTGATAGTATAAGGAACGGCGCAGGCGAGGTAGACATGGTAATCAACATTGGCCAGGTAAAATCCGGCAGATGGACTTATGTAAAAAAAGACATTGAAGAGGTGGTTGCTGCGGCAAGGGGGAAGGCTCTGGTCAAAGTAATTATTGAAACCTGCCTCCTGACGGATGAAGAGAAAGTTAAGGTATGCGCAATCGCTAAAATGGCAGGGGCAGATTTTGTGAAGACTTCTACCGGGTTTTCCACAGGAGGAGCAACTGTTGAGGATATTCGTCTGATGCGTCAGACGGTGGGCCCGGATATGGGGGTAAAGGCATCCGGAGGCGTAAGAGATTATAAAACTGCAATGGCAATGGTTGAAGCAGGCGCCACACGTATAGGAACAAGCAACGGTATCAGCATAGTACAGGGAGAAAGCAAAGAAAATTCTGAAGCATGCGGGCACGCCTGCGTAGGATGCGGAAACTGCAGGAAGAAATGTCCGTCCGGAAAAGTAGATATTGTTGTATCAAACAATTATTAAAGAAGGAAGGTGCTTTTCTTGTATGCGGCGAAGATCATCGGCAGCGCGGTGTGTACATGTAAAGAGCAGAAGCTGGTTGGACTTAAGCTTTTGGTGGTACAGCCTGTAAGCCTGTTGACATTGGAAAATGAGGGAAAGCCGATTGTAGCAGTGGACGCGGTAGGAGCCGGTGAAACGGAAATTGTTCTTGTGGTGGGCGGAAGCTCGGCCAGACAGACAGGGGTGACTTCAGATATGCCGGTAGACGCCACAATTATGGCAGTTGTTGATCATATAGATATAAATGGAAAAAAAGTATTTGAAAAGTAATATTGATTCATGAAGAAGGTGCGGGTATGCAGATGGCGAAGGTTATAGGAACCGTAGTAGCGACAAAAAAGGATGAAAGGCTTGAGGGCGTAAGACTTATGGTTATACAGCCCATTGATTCAAAGGATGAGGCGTTAGGTAATCCCATTGTAGCAGGAGACGCCATTGGAAGCGGAGTCGGTGAAAAAATAATCTACGCTAAAAGTAAGGAGGGCGCGTTCTGCCTTCCGGACCCGCAGGCATGCTGCGACGCGGGAATTACTGCAATAATAGACAATACATATTCTATATAAGAGAAAGGAGTCTCTTATGTTAATAGCAAAGGTGACAGGAAATATCGTTTCCACGCAAAAGCATGAGGACTATAAGGGTCACAAGCTTTTGCTCGTAAGAGGCATCGATCTTGACGGGAGCCTTTGGGGTCCTGAGTTCGTTGCAGTAGACGGTGCGGACAGTGATGCGGGAGCAGGAGATCTGGTACTGGTGATACAGGAAGGCGGTTCTGCCAGATATGCGGCAAGATGCGGACATTTAGGACCCATCGATATGTCGGTGATTGCGGTGATTGACAGTGTTACAACAGAACAGGGAAGCCTGCATCAGTAATTGTATCTGTAGGGAGGACAGGATATGAACTTTATAGAAAGCATAAAAAAAAGAGCGGCCAAAAAGAAGTGTACGATTATCCTTCCGGAAAGCTATGACGAACGTATATGTGAAGCGGCAAAGAGAATTGCAGAGGAGGGCTTTGCCAGAGTATTGCTTTTATCAGACGATGGACGGCCGCTTCCTTATCAGGAAAAGCTTACGTCTCCTGCTATAAAAATATTAGATTATAAAAACCAGAGAGACTTTCGGGAACTTGCCGGGGAGCTGTATACGCTCCGCAGGAGCAAAGGCATGACCAAGGAAAAGGCAGAGCAGCTTCTTCTTGATCCTTTATATTATGGGGCAATGCTTGTAAGAAAGGGAACGGTGGACGGGATGACGGCAGGAGCATGTCATTCTACGGGAGATACCTTACGTCCGGCGCTTCAGATCGTGAAAACAGCAAAAGGAATCAAAACCGTATCCGCCTATTTTCTTATGGCAGTTCCGGAATGTAAGTACGGGAACAATGGGCTTTTCCTTTTTGCAGATTCCGGGCTGGTAGAATTTCCGACAGAGGATCAGCTTGTTGACATTGCCCTCGCCTCTGCAAAAAGCTTTGAACAGCTGACAGAGGAGGAACCGGTTGTGGCGATGCTTTCATACTCCACCAAGGGAAGCGCTTCCAATGATAGGCTGAAACCTATCATTAGAGCGGCGGACAGGCTGAAAAGACAGTATCCGAATCTTAAGACAGACGGAGAGCTTCAGGCCGACGCAGCTTTAGATAAAAAGACAGGAGAGATGAAGTGTAAGGGCAGCAGGGCAGCGGGAAAAGCAAATGTGCTTATATTTCCGGATCTAAACAGTGGAAATATCGGATATAAGCTGGTACAGAGGCTTGCAAAAGCCGAAGCATACGGTCCCATTACCCAGGGACTTAAAAGACCGGTAAACGATTTGTCCAGAGGCTGCAGTGTGGAGGATATTGTAGGCGTTGCTGCGATTACGTGCCTGCAGGCATAAAACAAAAAAGTTTCATTGCAAGAAATAATGCTGAGAAGAAAATCAGCATTATTTTTTTGTGTGCCGGGTGAGCGCATGTTCGAACGGATGAAAGTCTGGTCAAGAAAATTATCAGTGAGCCTTGCAGCAAGCATACCACATTGACACACATAATTTCCTACATATAGAAAACGTTTTCTATTGACATATAATACCTTGTATGATATGATTTAGAAAACGTTTTCTAAAATACACTAAGGAGGAACAGTAAAATGAAAAAAACAATTTGCATGCTTTTAACATGCGCCCTTGCAGCAACCGCACTTTTCGGATGCGGCCTCAAGGAGGGAGGTACAGAGGAAGAGTCCTATAAAGCAGTGCTTTTGGTTCCGGCTCTCGGGGACCAGTCGTTCTATGATACTGCGGCAAAGGGAATGGACCAGGTTAACGAGAAGATGGAGGGAGTGTCTGCAAAAGTCATTGAGATGGGCAGCGACGAATCTAAGTGGGAAAGCGCATTTATGGATGCAGCGGCAGATTACGATTTGATTATCGGCGGAACCTGGCAGAGCGAGCCTTATCTTGAGAAGGCGGCTGCAGAATATCCGGACAAAAAGTTTATCAATTTTGACTATGACACAGACCCGGCTATTGAGAACATTTTCACCATGTTTTATAACACAAATGAAATCGGATGGTTAAGCGGTGTGGCAGCAGCAGCTGCAAGCGTTTCCGATATGGAAAATGCCAATGAGGAGAAGGTGATTGGCTTTATTGGTTCTATGGATATTCCCGGAATCAATGATTTCTTAGTAGGCTATATTGAAGGCGCAAGATATGTGGAGCCTGACATTCAGGTACTGACAGGATACTGCAATGATTTCTATGATGCGGCAAAGGCAAAAGAGCTGGCTCTTAGTCAATACAAGAGCGGCGCAGACGTTATTTATCTGGGAGCGGCTACCGGAAGCTCGGGAATTGTTGATGCAGCGAAGGAAATGGGTAAGTACACAATCGGAGTGGATACAGATCAGGGTCTGTTATATGAGGATACAGACAAGGAAAAGGCATACACAATCATTACCTCAGGAATTAAGGCTCTTGATACTTCCATTTATAATGCAGTAGAACTTGCAAAGAATGGAGAATTAAAGTTTGGAACCCACGAGGTATACGGTTTTGATACAGACGGAATTTATCTTGCAAAAAACCATATCTACGAGGAGATTACAACAGATAGCGTGAAGGAATGGGTGACAAAGGCAGAAGAGGAGTTAAAGGCAGGAAAGATAACAGTAAGCTCAGCATTTACCATGAGTCAGGAAGAGGTTGAGGCCTTGAGAGAAGGCGCGAAAGAGTAGAAGATGGAATCAAAGAAGGTTTTAGAGCTTTTCGGAATTGAAAAAATATATGCCAATGGCGTGGCGGCTAACAAGGAGATTAATATTGCCTTTGAAAAAAATGAAATACACGCCATTGTGGGTGAAAACGGAGCGGGAAAGACAACCTTGATGAAAATGATTTTCGGCTTGGAGGAGCCCACAAAGGGAAAGATTCTTCTAAACGGCGAAGAGATTTCCTTCAAATCCCCTCTGGACGCTGCACAGATGGGTATCGGGATGGTACATCAGCATTTTATGCTTGTACCGTCCTTTACGGTACTGGAAAATATTCTCCTTGGAAGAGAGCCGGCAAATGCAGGAATTCTAAAGCTTCAAAAGGAGCGGGAGAACGTAGAGGCATTGTGCAGAGAATACCAGTTTGAGCTTAATCTGGATGATCGGGTAGAGAACCTTAATGTAGGAAATAAACAGAAGGTAGAGATATTAAAGGTACTGTACCAGAAGGCGGATATTATTATTCTTGACGAGCCTACGGCAGTGCTTACTCCTCAGGAAACAGAAAAGCTGTTTCAGCAGCTTATTTTATTAAAGGGGATGGGAAAAACCATTATTTTTATTTCACATAAGCTGAATGAGGTGAAGCAGATTAGCGACCGCATTACCGTCCTTAGAAAAGGAAGGGTTATTTCCACCCATATTACAGCGGAGGTTGAGGCAGAGCAGATTTCCGAGCTTATGATTGGAAGAAGGGTGACCTATTCTTATGAAGATCTGCGGCAAAAAACATCTGGAGAGGCTGTTCTGTCTGTGGAGCATATGACCTACCGCAATAAGGATGGAAAAGAAGCCTTGAAGGATATTGATTTTAAGGTAAAAGCAGGAGAGATTGTGGGAGTTGTAGGCGTAGAGGGAAATGGTCAGACAGAGCTTGTGGACGCACTGTTTGGCTACAAGAGAATTACTTCCGGTTCTATCCTCCTGAATGGGACGGATATAAGCAAAATGAATATTAAAAGCAGAAGAAGGCTGGGGCTTTCCTACATTCCAGAGGACCGTATGGTTCAAGGGAGCGCCGCAGACGGAAATATTAGGGAAAATGTTATCAGCAGTTTTTATTCTGCCCCCGAAATCAGCGGCAGAGTATTTATGAAAAATCAATCGGTTCAAAAGGTGACAGACGAGCTGATAGAGCGTTTTGATATTTTATGCAACGGAGCAGAGAGTAAAATCAGCTCTCTGTCAGGAGGAAATATTCAGAAGGTGGTATTTGCCAGAGAGTCCTATATGAGCGGAAAGCTCATGATTGCAGAGCAGCCTACAAGAGGCGTAGACGTAGGATCTGCAAGCCTGATACATAAGGCGTTACTTAAGCTTAGAAATGAAGGGACGGCAATTCTCATGTTCAGCGCGGATTTAAGTGAAGCACAGGCAGTCTGCGACAAGATACTGGTATTGTATTCAGGAGAAATAGCAGCAGAGCTTTATGAGCCGGACAGGATAACAGAAAAGGAAATCGGCCTTTATATGCTTGGCCTGAAACATCAGGATAAAAAAGCGTCAGGAGGAAACGAAGATGAGCGGTAAGAGACTGGAATTAAAATTTGAAATTATGAAAACTGCAGTAGTAGTTCTCATTACGCTTCTTGTATCCTTCCTGGTTTTCCTGGTTTTCAGCAAAGAGCCGGTGTATTCCTTTCAGCTTCTGCTTGCAGGTCCCCTCTTAAGCATTCGTAATTTCGGAAATGTGATAGAGGCGGCGCTTCCCATTGCATTTGCGGGAATATCTACTTCCCTGCTGTTTAAAAGCGGACTGTTTAACTTAGGAGCAGAAGGAATTTTTTATTTTTCCGGCATCGTTGCCACAGCGGTAGCAGTACAGCCCCTTCACATAGGGAAGCTTCAGCTTCTTTTGGCGCTTCTTGCGGCGGCCCTTTCCGGAGGGGCGGTTGCCAGTGTTTCGGGATTTTTTAAGGCAAAATATGATGCCAATGAGCTGGTTATCTCCCTGATGATGAATACGATTCTATATGGGTTCGGTTTTTATATTTTGAAAACAAAATTAAAGGATTTGGATTCTGTAGGCGTTGTATCCCTGCCTTTTGAGGAAAATGCAAAGCTGTCCACTATTATTCCGGGGACGAGGATTTCCTCGGGGCTTATCATATTGATTGTACTGACAGTGCTTATGTGGGTGCTTTTATATAAGACAAAATACGGTTATGCCATGCGCATTACAGGATATAATAAAAAATTTGCCGTGTATTCAGGAATGAATTTTTTTATCATCACATTGATGGTACATATTCTTTCTGGTTGTATTGCGGGGCTTGGCTCTGCTGTAGAAATACTTGGGATTTCAGATCGTTTTACCTGGAGCGCGCTGCCGGGGTACGGCTTTGACGGCGCGCTGGTGGCTATGATTGGAAGAAACCATCCCATTGGCTCCGTGTTTGCGGCGTTGGGACTTGCCTATCTTCGGACAGGCTGTATGATTACGGCGAGAAATACAGATGTGCCCAGCGAGGTGGCGTGTATCGTAGAAATTACTTTAGTACTGCTGATTACCTCTGATATTGTTTTGAGAAGGTACAGGCAGAAGAAGATTATGGAGAGGGGAACAGAAAATGAATAACATTATCAGCCATATTATCAGTGTAGAATTTATTGGCGTCGTTTTGAGATTATCCACTCCTCTTTTATTTGCCGCAATGGGAAATGTGGTGTCAGACCGGGCGGGGGTTACGAATATCGGAATGGAAGGAAGTATGACGCTGGCGGCGTTTAGCGGCGTAGTTATTTCTGCATATACAGGAAACGCGTGGCTTGGCGCGGCAGGAGCAGTGGCGGTTAGTATCCTGTTTTCCTGTTTCCTTGGATATCTGAATCTATATTTAAAAACAAATATTATTATGGCAGGAATTGCACTCAATACCTTTGCTGCAAGCTTTACCGTATTTCTTCTTTATATGCTTACCGGTCAGAAAGCAAATTCAGCAGCGCTGGCAAGCAGGCAGCTTCCGGGCATAAGGATTCCTGTGATTGACAAAATACCCGTGCTAAAAGAGATTCTTTCCGGCCATAATGTGCTGGTATATGTTTCACTTCTATCTATTGCGGCAGTATACTTTCTCCTAAATAAGACGCGTCTTGGAATGCATATACGTGCAGTAGGAGAAAATGAAACCGCCGCCAGCTCCGTAGGAATCAGGACCAAAAGAGTGAAGATGGCGGCCCTTGGCATCAGCGGACTTATTTCCGGCCTGGGGGGTGTGTATATGTCTATGGGATATCTGTCCATGTTTTCCAATGGAATGATTGCAGGAAGAGGATGGATTGGAATCGCTGCCTCTGCAATGGGGCGTGCAAAGGTGATTCCTACAACCATTTCCGCATTTTTATTTGGAGTATTTGATTCTGTGAGCAATGAAATGCAGCTTGGGAATATTTCGGCAGAGCTTATCATGACGCTTCCGTATGCTGCAGTAATGGCGGGGATGATTATTTACTCTGTTAAGAGAACAAAAAAGGAGCAGAAAAATGCATAAAATAATTATAGACTGTGATCCGGGGCACGATGATGCAATGGCGATTATGCTGGCGCTGGCAAATCCGGAGAAGATCGATCTGCTTGGAATTGTGACGGTGGCAGGAAATCAGACGGTAGATAAGGTGACAAAAAATGCCCTTAAGGTTATGACCGTGCTTGGACGTGATATTCCGGTAGTAAGAGGTGCGGAAAGGCCTTTGACCCGAGAGCTTAAAACAGCGCCGGAAGCCCATGGAGAATCTGGCATGGACGGTCCTTTTGTAGCGGAAGTAAAGCAGGAGGAGAGCGGGGAAACGGCCCTTTCCTTTTACAAGCGTGTTCTTGAAAGAGAGGATAAGGTTACGATTGTTGCAATTGGTCCTCTTACAAACCTTGCCCTTTTGTTTCGGGCATACCCTAAGCTTAAGGGGAAAATAGAATGTATCTCCCTAATGGGAGGGTCCGTGTATTCCGGAAATATAACGAGCAAGGCGGAATTCAATTTTTACGTGGATCCTGAGGCTGCGAAAATTGTTTACCATTCCGGGGTGAAGCTGATTCAGGCCGGACTTGAAGTGACAGATGAAACAGCGATTACCTTTGATGAGATTGAACGGTTTAAGGAAGGCGGAAAGGCGTCAAAATTTGTCTATGATTTGTTTGCATTTTATACTTTGTTTTCCAGGCGTAACGGACTTCATAAGACGCCTATATTTGACGCTTGCTCTGTAATGTATCTTCTCCATCCGGAAATCTTTGATGGGCGGGAATATTACGTGGATATTGAAACCGACGGAGAACTTACCAGAGGGATGAGCGTGGCAGACTTACGGACGTGGAATACACAGGCTCCCAATACAATAGTACTTATGGGGGCGGACAGGGACAAATTTATACAATATTTTATAACAGCAATAAAAAGACTGGATGGTTTTATAGCATAGTCTGGGGAAATATGGTAGAATGAAAAAAATGCCGTTACTACTCACGGGTCCGGAACGCGCACTGGCTGCGCGTTCCGTGAGAACATGATGCAAGAGGGAAGAAAAGATGCGGACAACAATTAAAGATGTTGCAAAAATGGCAGGTGTATCCATCTCGACTGTTTCAAGGGTCATTAATCACAGTGAATACGGGGTGGATGCCGCGCTTAAGGAACGGGTGTGGAAGGCTGTCAGGGCAACGAACTACAGACCAAACCAGAATGCAAAGAGTATTGTGACAAATAAAACCAATACCGTTGCAGTCCTTTCTCCAGACGTGGGCCATCCCTTTTATCATGATATTATTATTGGGATGAATGAGGTCGCCCTGAAGGACAAGTATAGTGTGCTTTTATATAATACCAACGGCGATTCGGAGAATGAACAGGCCACACTGGATCTGCTCTTTTCAAGAAGCGTGGACGGTATTATTTTTATCGGATATTTTGAGGAGAAGCTGAAAGGGCTGATGGATAAGCTGCCAGAGGTTCCCATAGTAGTTTTTGACCACCTTGCGCAGATACAAAATGTGGGGCAGGTGTATGTGAATGACATAGAGGCTTTTTATGAAATGACCCGGTATGTTATAGACTGCGGGCACAGGGAAATCGGATGCATCATTGGGCCCGGCCAGTATGCCATTGTGAGAAACCGGCTTGCGGGTTATAAAAGAGCGATTGCGGAATCAGGGATACCTTTTGATGAAGGGTTGATTGTACAAGGAAAATTTACAGAGGAATCTGCAGAGGGGCCGGCAGAATATCTGATTCAGGAGCGAGGAGTTTCTGCCATTCTGTGTTTTAACGATTTAATGGCCTACGGGGTATATAGGAAATGCATGGAGATAGGAAAACGCATTCCAGAGGATATTTCTGTTACAGGATTTGATGGAATCGGATTTTCGGAATACTTAAATCCATCACTCACCACCTGCTATCAGCCGGGGACAGAGATGGGGGCGCGTGCCATGTCTCTGCTCCTTGATAAAATAAAAGGAGCAGCGGCCAGAGAGGAAAAAATCTGTCTGAAGTGCCAGTTAAAGATTCGTGCAAGTGTAAAGAGAATGGATATGCAGCCGTGAGGATATAGAAACAGCCGGACAATAAACAAGGAAGCAGGTAATAATATGAGTAAAGAGTATGAGAGATTAGAAAAATGCTATGAATCCGTGAAAAAGCGGATCGGTTTTCAGCCGGAAATAGCGCTGGTATTAGGCTCCGGGCTTGGAGATTTTGCGGAGGATATACAGATGGAGGCAAGCCTTGACTATAAGGATATTGAGGGCTTTCCTGTATCCACTGCACCAGGGCATAGGGGCCGGTTTGTTTTTGGTACGGTTAAGGGAGTAAAGGTTGTAATTATGCAGGGCCGGGTGCATTGCTACGAGGGATATCCGGTACGTGATGTTGTGCTACCCATCCGCCTGATGAAGATGATGGGTGCAAAGGCGCTGATGCTTACCAATGCGGCCGGAGGAATTAACGCGGAGTATCAGGCCGGAGATTTTATGCTCCTTAAGGATCAGATATCTTGTTTTGTCGAATCTCCTCTTATTGGTGAAAATGTAGAGGAGTTAGGACCGCGCTTCTGTGATATGAGTGAGGTATACGACAAGAATTTAAGAGATATCATTAAGAAAACCGGAGAAGGGCTTGGGATTCCTCTTAAGGAAGGCACGTATGTCCAGCTTAAAGGGCCGAATTTTGAGACGCCTGCGGAAATCAGGATGCTGCGGAGCCTGGGCGCGGACGCAGTTGGAATGAGCACCGCCTGCGAGGCAGTTGCCGCAAACCACATGGAAATGAAGATATGCGGCATTTCCTGTATTTCCAATATGGGAAGCGGGATGACAGACGAGCCCTTAAGCCAGCAGGAGGTAGAGGAGACAGCCGCGCGAGTTGCGCCGCTGTTTAAAAGACTTTTGACGGAATCAATTGTAAATATCGCAGAGAACCTGAAATAAAATATCGCAGTATTTGTTATTTGCTGTGCCAGAAGAAAAGAATTTGGGAGTGCAAAAAAATGAAGACAGAAAATATAATGCTAAGCAACGACGGGAAGAATATCATCATTCTTGACCAGACACAGCTTCCGAACCATACAGAATATCTTACCCTTGACACTGCGGAAGAGATGTATGACGCAATCTTCCATCTGAAAGTGCGGGGCGCTCCGGCAATCGGGATTTTTGCCGCTTATGGTGTCTATTGCTTAAGCCGGAAGATTACAGAGAAAGGGTATGATCAATTTTATCAGAAGTTTGCAAAATATGCGGATTATTTGGAAAGCGCAAGACCTACGGCAGTGAATTTAAGCTGGGCTCTTGACAGAATGAGGCAGACGGTGGAAAAGAACAGGGAGCGCCCTGTGGAGGAAATTGTAAAGCTTCTTAAGGAGGAAGCGGAGAATATTCAGAAGGAAGATATTGACATGTGCCGAAGGATTTCGGAATATGGACTGACGCTCATTAAGGATGGAGACGGAATCTTAACCCACTGCAATGCAGGTCCCTTGGCGACCTCCCGGTATGGGACGGCTCTTGGCCCGGTTCTTCTTGGCAGAGAGAGAAGTATGAATTTCCATGTATTTGTAGATGAGACAAGACCTCTTCTGCAGGGAGCAAGGCTGACTGCATATGAGCTTATAAAGGCAGGGGTTGACGCTACGCTTATTTGCGACAATATGGCATCCAGTGTGATGAAAAAGGGATGGGTTAAGGCCTGCTTCGTAGGCTGTGATCGTATAGCAGCTAATGGGGATACGGCAAATAAGGTCGGTACAAGCGGTGTGGCTGTTCTTGCGAAGTATTATGGTATTCCTTTTTACGTGCTGGGTCCCACATCTACTATAGACATGTCCTGCAGGTCGGGGGACGATATTCAGATTGAGCTGCGGGACGGAGAGGAAATAAAAACAAAATACTACCAAAAGCCCATGGCGCCGGAAGGCATCAAATGCTACAATCCGGCATTTGACGTTACGGATCATGAGCTGATTACCGGAATTATTACAGAACGAGGCATCTTAAGGGCGCCGTATACTGAAAGTCTTGCAGAAATCATGAAATAATTGAAAACACTTGTAACCGGGACAGAGCCGCATAATAAAAAGAGGGGGCACGCTATGAGAACCAGAATATATAACGCAAGAATATTGACAATGACCGAAGGTAATAAAATAATAAATGGAGAAATACGGATCTGCGGAAGCCGGATTCAGTATGTAGGAGAAGAAAAGAAGGACGATACAGTATGGGACAGGGAGATTGACGCAGGCGGCAATCTTATTATGCCGGGTTTTAAAAACGCCCATACACATTCCGCCATGACATTTTTACGCTCCTATGCGGATGATCTTCCGCTTTTAGATTGGCTGAATAAGCAGGTATTTCCTATGGAGGCAAAGCTTACAAAGGAGCACATCTATGATCTTTCCAAGCTTGCGGTTATGGAATACCTTACCAGCGGAATTACCGCTAATTTTGATATGTATCTTACTCCCGAAACTATTGCAGAGGCGTCTGTTGACTGCGGTTTTCGAACGGTAATGGCGGGCGGCGTCAATGATTTCAGCCAGTCCGTGGAGGAATTAGAAGGGTGGTATCAGACCTATAACCAGTATCATGAGCTAATCAGCTTTCAGCTGGGATTCCATGCAGAATATACTACCGGGAGGAAAATACTGGAAAGAATCAGCGCTCTCTCCCATAAATACCATGCTCCGGTATTTGCCCATAATTCAGAGAGCAGGCAGGAGGTAGCCCAGTGTATGGAGAGGACTGGTATGACACCCACAGCCTACATGAATGAGCTTGGACTGTTTGACTACGGCGGAGGCGGTTACCACTGTGTCCATATGACGGAAGAGGATCTTCAGATATTTGCGGATAAAAAGCTTTCTGTCATTACAAACCCGGGCTCTAACACAAAGCTTGCCAGCGGGATAGCTCCTGTGCAGGCTATGCTGGACAAAGGAATTAATATCGGTATCGGAACAGACGGGCCTGCAAGCAACAACTGTCTGGATATGTTCCGGGAAATGTTCCTCGTCACAGGGCTTGCAAAGCTTAAAGAGGACGATGCCTCGGCGGTGGATGCGGACAAAGTGCTCTATATGGCAACTGTAGGGGGAGCGCGGGCTATGGGGCTTACGGATTGCGATGTCCTTGGGGAAGGGAAGCTGGCGGATTTGATCATGATAAACCTGAGACGGCCTAATATGCAGCCTCTGAATAATCTTACAAAAAATATTGTTTACAGCGGCAGTAAGGAAAATGTTGCGCTTACAATGGTGAATGGAAAGATTCTGTACGAAAACGGAGAATTTCATATCGGAGTGCGGCCGGAAGAGGTGTATGAGAAGGCAAATCGGATTATAAGCTCATTTACTTTATAGAAGTCCCGTTAAGAAAAAGTGCAGAAATGCCGATATATAGATAATTGAGAGAAACTAATTAATAATATATATATGCTATATATCTGGGGGACCGTATGAGGATACAGCATAATATTTCATCTTTGAATGTACATCGAAATTTGAACGCAAATCATTCAGCTATTGCAAAGAATTTGGAAAAACTCAGTTCAGGATATAAGATTAACCGTGCCGGAGATGATGCGGCAGGACTTGCTGTGTCCGAAAAAATGAGAGCGCAGATTACAGGCCTTAATCAGGCTGTGCAGAATGCTGAGGACGGTATATCCCTGGTGCAGACAGTAGAAGGTGCGGTGACAGAAGTGCATGCCATGCTTAACCGTATGATGGAGCTGTCCGTGCAGTCTGCAAATGGGACCTATACTGACGAGGAACGCGCCATGATGCATAAAGAGGTGGAGCAGATCAAGACCGAAATATCCCGGATTGGAAAGACTACAACATTTAACGGTATTCGTCTTTTCCCGGGAGAAGAATCAAACGGCGCACGCGGCGGCATGGCTGCATATGGTATTACGCTGGATCTGACAAACAGAACCTGTAAGGTGGATTATATTCATAGGGTGGATGAGGCCTCCGGCGTAGGAGGAAGCAGGGCGGCCAGCGGTCATGAGGCGCTTGCCGACAAGATTGCGACAGAATTTTTCCCCAATGCGATTGCGCAGATCTTTGATGCGTTTCCGGCCTTGAAAAATGAAGTCGGAACCGAAAAGATTGGAATGGAGCTGCATGTAAGGAATGTTGACGGCCGGGGCGGTACGCTGGCGTATGCTCAGTTTTCATTCTATAAAGACGGCAGACCTTTCGGAATGCAGATCCGGGTAGACGCCGCGGATTTTTCTGACGCGTCTATAGAGGACGGCAGTCCTGATGCAGCAAAGCTGGAGTCTACAATTGCCCATGAATTAATGCATTCTGTCATGCAGTACACAATGACAGACGGTATGAGCGGAAGAAACGGTGCGGAAAAATTCCCTGAATGGTTCACCGAAGGAACGGCGCAGCTTGCAGGCGGCGGATTTCCTACGAACTGGAATGCGGAGCTCGAACAGATTGCATCGAAGCTTGGCAGTGCTGCTGATTCTTCTCAGGACGGGGTAGTTTCGGATTACTTGAAAAAATATTCTGTGGCAGGGAGACCCTATGGACACGGTTATCTTGCCAGCGCCTATATCGGTTATCTTGCAAATGGCGGCGGAGCAGTTACAGGAGCGGGAATTGCGGCCGGTATGGATAAGATATTTGATGAGATTATAAATAATAATGTCAGTCTTTATGATGCGATAGCAAAGCATACTGGCGGAAAAATAAAAAATCTGGCGGATCTGGAACAATTATTCAGTCAGCCGGATGCAGCCCTTACTGCATTTGTAAGAGGGCTTTCCTTTGAGTCTAAGGGGGGCGCAGGCTCTGTGATAACAGCCGGTTTGAATGTAGGCGGCGCGTCCATTATCGGTGACAGTGTAAAGACAGATCAGGCATTCCATGTAGTAGATAAGGCCGTTATTCCTCCGGGAGAGATGGTAGGCGCCGCAGGGATTCAGCTGATGGTAGGGGCTGATAATGATAAAAATAACTTAATTAATGTGGAACTCTTTGAGATGAATTGCGATACGCTGGGGCTTACAGGGACGAATGTGTTAGGACAGGAGGACGCCCGCCTTGCTATACAGGAAGTAAATGACGCCATTGATAAGGTCAGCTTTCTGCGCGGCTATTACGGCGCGCTGCAGAATCGACTGGAGCATACGGTTTCTAACCTTGGCAACGTGGTGGAAAACCTGACGGCGGCGGAATCGCGCATCCGTGATACGGATATGGCTAAGACAATGATGGAATATGTGCGTAATCAAATTCTGATACAGAGCAGTCAGTCTATGCTTGCCCAGGCGAATCAACAGCCTAGTTCTGTTCTCCAATTACTGAACGCGTAGCAGCTTCAGGTAAGTGGGGAAAGGATTGCTGTACTTTGCCGGAATGTCGTCTGTCAATAAGAGAGGAATAAATATGGGTAGAATTACTGAATTTACATGTTCATCCTGCGGCATGTCCTGTCAGCTTTTTCTTGGACATGGCATGGGTCATGGCACTTTAGAAAATGTGCTGCAAGAATTTTCAGCAGATGTTCAGCAGAAAATTCTTGCAGATACAGAGGAAGAAAAGATACCTTCTTTTGAATTTAGTTATCGTCCTGCCGTATGCCGGCAATGCCGAAAAGTACTGTCTGTTCCGGTTATTCACTTGCATCGTACCAGAAGGACTTATTTTGAACCCTGCCCTGTCTGCGGAAAATTTGTTTCTATTTTGCAGGACAGTGAAGAGGTAACATGTCCCTGCTGCGGGGAGGGAATTTTGGAAAAAAAGGATACAGGAAATTGGGACTAGGCTCCGGGCAAGGCCGGCAGTCAGCTGTTGCTTTATGCATTACAGTAAAATTGCATTTCCTGCCAATGCTTAAAATGGTATGGATGCTCTTTTTCAAGATAATGTCCGCAATATAAGAAGGTGACAATATCCATATCGTCAAAGAGATCAAAAGGCCAGCTGTCCCAATCGTAATAAGCGTCTTCAGCTTCTGCCTCCAAATCTGGAATAATGCTTTCCATCAGGAATCTTGACTCTTCCATAACTAAGTATAATATCAATTCCTCTGCCACTGTATGGGCAACAAAAAGTGTTCCGCCGGCGGCCTGCTTACGATAACGTTTGAGGGTAGTTTTCATGTTGTACAGAAAATCATAATCATATTGCATTAGAAATTGCGGCGGCATGCTGTCCTTCAGCCAGGAGGGATCCAGTTCTCCGATATGGGTTCCTTTCGGCTGACAAGACAGAGCTTCCAGATCCTCTTTTATGTTGTCAAGAAGTATATCACTGCCGATCACAAATGAAATAGCTGCAGCATCTCCTAAATGCTTTGCAAGCGCGTAAGGCCATATTTCACTTCGTCTGTATTGGTCAATAGCTATTTCATATTCTCCTTCCTCCTGCTCCGGAAATGTATGCCAGTTTAAAGTTTTAAAGTAATTTTAAATTTGGTGAGTGCTATAATGTATGAAATGCATTGTAATTGAGGATATGGATAGACGAGCGAGGGGATTAAAGGGGTAAACAGGAATTTTTACAGGAGGATTAACATGACAGTTGACGTATATCAAAATTGCCCTAGTTATGAAAATGAATATTATATGCTGAGAATGATCAAGAAAGAGGACAAGACAGATTTATTAAAAGTATATTCTGATGAAAAAGCACTGCCATTTTTTAATAGTGACAATTGTGGTGGAGATGATTTTCACTATACAACTGAAAACAGAATGGAACAAGCGATTGAATATTGGCTTTGGGAATATGATAGAAAAGGTTTTGTCCGTTGGACGATTATTTCAAAGGTAACAAATGAGGCAATAGGTACGATAGAGCTTTTTCATCGGGAAGCCGGGGATTACTTTACAAATTGCGGTTTACTTAGATTGGATATTCGGAGCGATTATGAAACTACAAGTGAAATT
>CAOJQZ010000015.1 GCA_948441955.1 uncultured Lachnospiraceae bacterium
TCCCCAATTGCATTTTACCCTGTCCCCAACATCCTTCTTTAATTCTTAGGCTAGATAGGAAGCTCCAGATAGATATCTTTTCCCTCTTTAATAGAGATAACTACCTTCCCGCCTTTTATAGCTGTTACAGCGCCAGCTACATTTGCAGCTGCCATAGGAGCTTCTGCCACCGGAGAGGCCTCCTCAGCAGGCTCGTCCACTACCTCAATAATTCCATCTACATTGTCGACGGTAAGCGGACAGAGAGAATCGCTGGTCTTTGTCAGCTTCGCTCCTAATACCTGACTGATTTTGAGACATCCGTCAAGATTAAGAAGCCCGGAATCAACTAATTCATCAAAAATAGCAGGATCCTCCAGATTAGCAGGTTCAATTGTAATGCCTGCCTCGGCTCTGCAGCATAAAACAGCAGGGTCGTTTGCATGTGCTTTTGCGGTTTCCGCTGTAATGGACATAAACATTACCTCCTTATATACGTTACTTTCAGTATATCGAGTATGTTTTATAAATACCAATTGATTTTCAACATAGTATTATAGATATATTCTATGGTTTGCAGAAGGAAGGGCGCTGGCGCGGTCTGTGCCATTGTGCCTTACCAATAACAGTCTCACAGTCCAGCAGCCCCATATTGAATCAGGTATCAGAAAATACTTTAGGAGTTTTTGCCTGAATTTTCCTGGGGTGTTATTGTGTTTTTTACTCATATCCGTTATAATCTTAACTAAAGAGAATAGTAGATGCTTTTAAGGAGAACAGATATGAGGACAAAAGAAGGAAAAAAAGGAAATTCTGCTGTGGAAAGCAGAAGAAAAAAAAGAGGCATTACGAGAAAGTTGGTAAGTGCGATTATTGTAACCATCATCCTTATGGTTTCGGTGCTCCTCCTCCTTGTATATAATCGTGTTTCGGATACGCTTCTTGATAAGAGCGAAAGACTGCTTCAGGAGACGACAGACAAGGCGCTCCAGGAAACCAGCGCATGGATGAATAAAACTGTGACGATGCTTGAGATGCAGAGGGATACGATTGAATATGAGAACATGGATGTTCCGACAATGACGGAATACATCAAGCATACGGTGGGGCAGAATGATGCATATCCGGCGGGACTTTACGTGGCGCTTACAGACGGAGCGCTGTATCACGCGTCATTTGTGCCAGGACCGGATTTTAACGCACTGGAAAAATCCTGGTATCAGGATGGGATTCAGTCGGATGACTTTATTCTTGGAGACGTTTATTTTGACGAGGACAGCCAGTCCTACGTGGTAGGCGCTTCCGGTAAGCTGAAAAATGGAGCTGGAGAAACGTTGGGCGTTGCGGCGGCAGATGTGTATTTGGATTCTATTTCTGATATAGTTGCTAATATTCAGTTAGAAAAAACAGGGGGTATTTTCCTTGTGGATACCCGGACGAATACAATCATCGGTCATAAGGACAAAGAGATGACCGGACGCATGCTAAGTGAATTTAAGAATGATATGTACGCTTATGCAGCGGGACAGATAGATAAGGGAGCGACAGGGTTATCTGTTTATAAGGACAATACATATATACAGGTAGAGCAGGTGACGGGCAGCGATTGGATTGCAGTTGCATATGTATCCAAGGCAGAGGTTCTGGGAGATCTGAAAATGCTGACGGGCATGATGGCATCTGTAGCGGCAGTGTCAATTCTTATCGCGGTATTTCTGATTATTATACTTGTGAGAAGGATTATAGGGAAACCAGTTGCAGAATTGAGCTGTGTGGCTGCCAAGATTGCAGAAGGTGAGCTGGAACAGACAATCCGTTATAATTCCAATGATGAGCTTGGAGAGCTTGCAGATAATTTTGGGCAGACAGTAGTGCGGCTCCGTGACTATGTTGCCTATATTAATGAGGTTTCGGAGAAGCTTCAGGATATTGCAAGAGGAAATCTTGCATTTACACTTTCCCACGAGTATGTGGGTGAGTTTTCGAAGATTAAGGATTCCCTTGAGGGGATTTCCCGCTCTCTTAATGATACCTTAGGACAGATTAATGTTGCGGCAGGACAGGTAGCGGAAGGGGCAGGATACGTATCAGAAGGAGCGCAGACCCTTTCCCTTGGCTCTTCCCAGCAGGCGGATGCAGTAGAGCGTCTTGCCTCTCATATCAGCGAAGTGTCCGATGGAATACAGAAGACTGCGCAGGGGGCACAGAAGGCCAGCCGGATTGCACAGGAGGTAGGAAGTAATATCCTGGAAAGCAATGATAAGATGCAGCAGATGAATGGCGCTATCCAGAAGATAAGCGACAAGTCAACAGAAATACACAGTATTATCAAGACTATAGAGGACATCGCTTTCCAGACAAATATTCTGGCCTTAAATGCCGCTGTAGAGGCTGCCCGGGCAGGAGAAGCAGGAAAAGGCTTTGCCGTAGTTGCAGATGAGGTCCGTAATCTTGCAAGCAAATCCTCTGAGGCAGCGCAGAATACAACGGTCCTGATTGACCAGACTGTTGAAGCGGTAGAGGAAGGAACAGGGCTAGCAAGGGATACGGCAAGTTCTATGATGGCAGTAGTTGAACGTGCAAAGGAAGTAACTGATTTAATTGATGGGATTGCGGAATATTCTACAAAACAGGCGGAGGCTACAGAAGAGGTTATCCGTGGAATTGATCAGATTTCCGATGTAGTGCAGTCCAATATGTCAACAGCAGAAAAGAGCGCGGCAGCCAGCGAGGAGCTATCCGGACAGTCCAATATGCTTAAGGAGTTAGTATCCAGATTCAAATTAAAAGGATAAAAAGGGACAGGGTAAAATGAATCTGGGACGTAGTAAAATTAATTTTACTACGTCCCAGATTTTCGTTTATATATAACCTCCCGGCATTCCGCCGCCACCGCAGCAAAGTCCGCTTCCGCCGCAGCATAGATTGCACATAAGATTGGCAAGGCACAGCTTCATGCAGAAGCTGTTTCCGCCCACAAAAGTTGTCTGATAAGGTCCCTGCCTTTGCTGATACCAGCTTCCGCCGCTTTCAAGCCGGTTTAAGAATAACTGATACTGCAGGTTATCTGGTTCCAGTCTTAACGCTTCGCGGGCATGATTAAGAGCTATGACATTATTTCCCATACCGGAATTCGCCATTGCGCTATAATAATACCACAGTGCAGTTCTATTACTGATACTGTTCAGAAGATTTAAGGCCTCCTGATAGTGTCCGCTGTTTATGAAGTTTGCGGCGGCACGCAGGTGAAGCTCCTCTTCATTTTCTGTTCCTCCTGCATTTGCCTGACGGTATTCGGCGCCAAAGCCCCGGAAAGGACCTCCAAAACTGCCGAAGCCCCCAAAGCCTCCAAAGTCATCCTGTCCATATCCGCCTTGACCATAGGCGTCTTGCCCGAAGCCGGAGGAACCGTATTCCTTTTCGCGCATAATCTGCTGATATGCCTGTTGTACCTCTTTAAATTTTGCTTCTGCCGCATCCTTATTGGGGTTATTGATATTTGCATCCGGATGGTATCTGCGGCTTAAGTTCCGATATGCTTTTTTAATCTCTTCATCAGAGGCATTGCGGGGAATGCCTAAGATGCTGTATGGGTCTGCCATAATGATCTATTCTCCTGCTTTTCTTTTATCCGTGACAGCCGTGTATCTGCACCATACGCCGGAATATAAAATATTGCGTATAATATCGGCGTGGAGTAGTATGGGAAGCTTCTCAAATTCCCTGGAGCATTCCGCCATCATCAAAGTCAGAAGCTGCCGGCAGTTTTCGGAAAAATCCTTGTCTGTCTGATAACTTTCCTTCAGCGGATTATAACAGCCGGTCTTTATGTCTTCAGCCACATCTTCATAGGCATCCATAAGATAAATGAATTTTCCGAGGAAAAATCCAATTCTCTTAAGGGAAAGCTCCCATTCATCCTTCTGATATGCAAATATTTCCGCCATGATACTGCCGAAAAATCCTGCCATTTTATCTAAATCTGTCTCTCCTAGTTTCTCATAATATGAGAGTTTTTGCAAGTCAGAAGAAATGCGTGCCGTCTTATCAGGATAAATCATTGAAATATCCTTTACTTTTGGAGACAATAGCTTTGCTGCAAAATAGCTTTTCCTTCTGCGCTCATCCTCCCAGTCATCCCTGCATTTATAATAGGAAAAAACAAGATTCATGGCCGCGCAGTAATCCGTGTAAAGGTTTGTTCTTGCAGTATGCTTTTCAAACGGATGTGCAATACAGTTTACAGTCTCCACCGATGTTTTCGGTTCATATAAACCGGTGAGAAGGACAATAAGAAAGGTCATGTCATAGGTTAAAGTCATCTGTCCGCTTCTTCCATAATTGTCTTTTAAACGTTTGCAAAGACCACAATAGTATGAATGGTACATATCATAGTCTTTGAACTTCATTTCTGCTTTATTAATTGCAATATACCCGAACATGTACGTCCCCTTTTAGCTGTTTTTTATAAATGTTGCGCTGCATTTTGGACAGCGGATTTCGATGCGCCCCTTTCCGCGAGGAATACGGATTTTCTGTTTACAGGACGGGCATCTGTAAATATGGTGGGTCTTTCTCTGTGCGAGCATGTTTTTTTGGCGGGCAAAGAAGCACCGCAGTTTATAGGTTTTAGCCAGATAAACGCGGTTTTCCGCAGAGCGTTTGTAAATATTTTTAGAAAACATTCGGAAATAAGTATAAATAATACACACCCATGCAAGCAGCGGGAAGATCCTTGCATCTGAAAACCATGTGGCAGCCGCCGCGGCAATACCGATTCCCAACAGACATTTTCCAAAAGAGTCCACACCATATCTGCCATACATAAAACGCATTAATTTTTCTCTCATGATAATCCCCTTCCTAACTAGGTTGCTGCTCACTCTAATTTAACTACTACCAATCATACGCCATCCTGAAATAAAGTCAATAAAATGCAGGTTAAAAAAATATAAAAAATATACATATTTTCTAAAATTATGTTAAGATAAAACGAAGAAATTAAATAATAGTTATGGAGAGGAAAGATGAGAATTGGAAACAGAGCCGCCCGTACGCTTTTGTACGAAGAGGTGGTGGAGGACTTATATAAGCTTATAGACAGGGAGAATCTAAAGCCGGGAGACAGACTGCCGGCGGAGCGGGAGTTGATTGAAAAGCTGAACGTCAGCCGGAATGTTTTAAGGGAGGCGTTCCATGTATTGGAAAACAGAGGGATTATTGTTTCCCGGCAGGGAAAGGGGAGGTTTCTGCGGGAGCAGCCAGCATCGGGCGACGGAGCAAGATATGACAGCCTCAGCAAAAATCTGGAGCGTTATTCTATGATGGAAGCTTATGAAGTACGGCAGGTGCTGGAGGTAAAAGCCGTTGAGCTGATTATCAGAAATGCGGCGGAGCAGGATATTGATGAGCTGGAAGCTATGTATCAGGATATTAAAAGGCGCTATGAGGAAACAGGAAAGACTGTGGGTGAATTTGATTTGCACAGATTATATGCCGCTAAAACAGGAAGTATGTTTATGACCCAGACTTTGGAAATAGTGTTAAATGCAATCTGGGACATGATGTATGGAAAATTTTCAGACATTCTGGATGCTACCTCAGAGGAATATGAGCTAAAGTCCCACCATATGATTATTCAGGCAATCCGCAGCAGAGATACAAAAACAGCGCAGAAACTGATGCATGAACATCTTCAGGTAACAATGGATATGTTAAAATAGAACAAAAAAATTAAAATATAGAAGTGAAAATTGTAGAAAATGATTGACAGATAGCACAAAAATGTGCTATCTTTATTATATTAAATGGGTGACCAAGTAACCAAAAGAACAAGAAGAAAGGAATGCAGGAAATGGAAAGAATAAAATGGCCGGAGGGCAAAAAAAGTGCGGTCATGTTCAGCTTTGATTTGGACGGAGACATAATCTGGCGTAATATGTCGGCTGATGAGCCTAATGCAGATAAGCTGATCCGTGCCCGTTCCATCGGCCAGTATGGTCCGAACCGCTGTGTGGACATGATACTGGATTTGATGGAAAAGTATGGGGTAAAGGCAACCTTTTACGTACCGGGCTTTGTGGCAGAACACAATCCCGACGTGGTAAGAAGAATCGCGGAAGCAGGGCATGAGATTGGAAACCACGGTTATACCCATGAGCGTCTTGTTGAGAAGACGGTGGAGGAACAGAGGGAGATTATTGGAAAGACTCAGCGTATTCTCAAAGAAATTACAGGAAAAGATCCGGTGGGTTTCCGTACTCCGTCCGGGGACTGGCATGTACGTACACCCTGCATTTTAGAAGAGATGGGATTTTCCTACTCCAGTTCCATGCGGGGTGATGATAAGCCTTATTACACGATGCTTAACGGAAGAGAGTCAGATTTGGTGGAGATTCCTTCTAAATGGGAGCTGGATGATTATGTGGCGCAGGCGTACAGCGTATACCCGGCAGAGCCGGCGGGACTGGATCGTATCAGCTGCTACAGAAATGTGCAGGATAATGATATCCGTGAATTCCGGGGGTATCATGAAATGGGGCTTTGCATTTCCTATCTGATGCATCCCCAGATCTCCGGGGCGCCGGGAAGGAATCTGGTACTGGAGGAAATTTTAAAGGAAGTTACCTCCTATGATGACGTATGGGCGGCAACCGGCAGTGAGATAGCAGAGTACTGGCGGAAGGCCTATCCAAGAAAAGAGGAGGTGTAAAGAGATGTATGCAAAAGGCATGAAACTTCCGGAAGGGAAAAAATGCGCGGCATTTATAACAGTAAATCTTTCAGCAGAATTTTTTTGGATCTCGTTAGATAAAAAAGCATTGGATATGCCGAAAACTCTGTCTCTTGGGCAGTATGGAATGACCCACGGACTGCCAAGGCTTTTAGATATGCTGGATGAATTCCATATAAAGGCAGCTTTCTTTGTTCCGGGAAGGACGGCAAAAGCCTATCCGGAGAAGATAAAGGAGGTTACTGAGAGGGGACATGAAATTTCCTGCCATGGATATGAATATGAGAATTTTTCTTTACTAAGCTATGAGGAGCAAAGAATAAGAATAAGCAAGGCTGTAGATGCAATTGAAAAGGCCTGCGGCAAAAGGCCCGTGGGCTTCCGGGCTCCGATGGGTGATCTGATGCTGGAGACGCTTAATATTGCAAGAGAATACGGCATGAAATATTCCAGTGACCTTTTTGATGATGACCGGCCTTATTTTATGAAGGTGAACGGCGAGGGGGATGAAATGCTTCAAATTCCCATGCAGTGGGCGAATTTTGATCTCCCGTATTTTGCGTTTAATTACCGTCCGGCATTTCCTGCGGGACAGGGCCGTATTGCCAATTACAGCAATGTTCTTTCCAACTGGAAGGACGAGTTTACAGGACACTATAATCATAACCTCTGCTATACCCTTCAGCTTGATCCGCAGACCATGGGAAGCCCGGGACGTACGGCGCTTTTGAAGGAATTTTTAGAGTATATGACGGCTTATGAGGGAGTGTGGTTTGCAACCGGAAGTGAGCTTTATGATTATTGTCTGCAAAATAAATAAAGGGAAAGGAGAAGAAAAGGATGGCTGGAAGTTTATGGGGAGGCAGGTTTGAAAAAGAGATGGACGATATTGTGAAAAAGTTCAATGCGTCCATCGGGTTTGACCAGAGGATGTACAATGATGACATCGACGGAAGTATTGCACATGTGACAATGCTGGGAGAACAAGGCATTGTGTCTGTAGAAGAAAAGGAAGCGATTATTGCAGGACTTGAAGATATCCGAAAGGATATTGAAAAGGGTGAAATCGTATTTACGGTGGAGGATGAGGATATCCATATGGGTATTGAGAGCCGTCTCATTCAGAGAATCGGGGATGTAGGCAAGAAGCTTCACACAGCAAGAAGCAGAAACGATCAGTGCCAGGTGGACGCAAGGCTGTACGTGAGGCGTGAGATCAAGGAGATTATGGAGAGGCTCCGCTATCTGGAATCCGTGATTTTAGAGAAGGCTGAGAAGTATGCAGAGGCAATTACCATTGGATTTACCCATCTGCAGCATGCGCAGCCGGTTACGCTGGGATTCATGTTCATGGCATATTTCCAGATGTTTAAGAGGGACCTTCAGAGACTTTCGGATACATATGAGAGAATGAATTACTGCCCATTAGGGGCATGCGCCCTTGCAGGCACTACGCTTTCCACCAACCGTCACAGAACCGCAGAGCTTCTTGGCTTTACCGCACCGACGGAGAATGCAATGGACAGCGTAAGCGACAGAGATTATAGTCTGGAATTTTTGAGCGACGCGGCAATTTCTATGATGCATCTGTCAAGATGGGCGGAGGAATTTACCTGGTGGAACACGTCAGAATTTTCTTATATTGCCATTGACGACAGCTTCTGCACAGGCAGCAGTATCATGCCTCAGAAGAAAAATCCGGATATGGCAGAGCTTTTAAGAGGAAAGGTAGGGCGAGTATACGGAGATTTGATGCAGCTTCTGACAGTTATGAAGGGAACGCCTCTTGCTTATAACAAGGATTTTCAGGAGGATAAGGAAAGTCTCTTTGACGCTATTGATACATGGAAGGACAGTATTACAATTTTTGCTAAAATGTTGGAAAATACAGAATTTTGTATGGATATGATTGAGAAGCAGATGGGAAAAGGCTTTTTAAATGCGACAGACATTGCAGAGCATTTTGCAAAGCAGGGGATTCCGTTCAGGGAGGCCCACGCAATCGTAGGGCGTATGGTGAAGGTGTGTGAGAACCAGAATTGCGATTTTGAGGATCTGACGGATGAGGAGCTTCAAAACATAGACCCAAGAGTTACAAAGAAAACGCTGGGGGATATCAGTATCCCGGCCTGTGTAGCAGCGCGGGTTTCCTATGGCGGGACAGCGCCGTCTGAGGTAAAAAGGCAGATTGAGAAAGAGAAGGAATGGCTTAAGAGCTTCTAAAGGAAAGGAGAAACATCATGCAGAAATTATTTGATTTGGTAGACAGCTGGTTTATTGCAATGGCGCCGGTTACAGACTTTTTATGGAGCTTCCCTACAAACTGGGAATGGTACGCAAATATTCCGGTAATTGGAAGATTTCCGTTTGCAATTGTGCTGCTTGTGGGCATGGGAATTTATTTTACGGTCAGGACGAAGGGCGTTCAGTTCCGGTTTTTCAAAGAAGGAATCCGGAGTTTGATGAAGAAAAAGAAGGGGGACGTAGGCGTAAGTCCTCTGGCTTCTTTCCTTTTAAGTACCGCTATGCGGGTAGGTCCGGGAAATCTTACTGGCGTTACGGGAGCCGTAGCAGTAGGCGGCCCCGGAGCCATTTTCTGGATGTGGATATCGGCGCTTTTTGGAATGGCAAGCTCCTTTATTGAGTCTACTCTTTCACAGATTTTCAAGGAAAAGGACGGGGATGAGTATGTGGGAGGACTTCCCTATTACGGACAGAGGCTTCTGGGAAATAAAAAATGGATCGGAATCCTGCTTGCAGTATCATTTATCGCATATGCGATGTCCAGTATCCCGATTCAGACCTTCCATGTATTTACGGCAACCGGAAAGGCAGTGCAGACAATTACAGGAGTAGAGACAGGGAGAACCTCTGTTTTATATTACGCTATAGCGGCTGTTCTGATCATAGGAGTTGCTGCAGTTATTTTTGGCGGTATTAAAAGAGTTACGGCAATTACGGATAAAATGGTTCCGGTTATGGCAGTGATCTACGGGGGAATCATTTTGATTCTGGTGGTACTCAACATCCAGTACTTTCCGTCATTTCTGCAGACCATCGTTGTAGGCGCGTTTAAGCCTCAGGCAGTGTTCGGCGGCGGCTTCGGCGTTGTTCTGTCACAGGGCATCAAGAGGGGACTGCTCTCTAATGAAGCCGGACAGGGAACCATTACCATGTCTGCGGCGGTTGCAGAACAGGATCATCCCTGTTCACAAGGTTTTATCCAGTCTATCGGCGTTTTTCTGGATACCATTGTGATCTGTACTTTGACAGGATATGTTGTATGCGGCGCGCACCTCTGGGATAGTGCGGCTTGTGACTGGGAAACGCTGAAATCCTCTACCATTGATGTGTTCCTTCAGTCTGCACAGACATTGGTTCCGGGAACGGGTATGGATTCAATTGTAGCATTTATCATCTGTGTCTGCTACGCACTGTTCGCATTTACGACACTGCTTGGTCTTGTATCCTTTGCGGTAATTGCCGGAACGAGGATTACAAAATCGGCGAAATGTACGAATCTTGTGCGGGTATTAGGCTCTCTGATTTTTGTTCCGATTGGCGTGCTTTGTGTTCTTTCAGGGCAGGAGCTTGACAACCTTTGGAATGTGACGGATTTTATTAATATTGCGCTTGTATTTGTTAACGCACCGGTAATTCTTATGGGAGCCAAATATGCTTACGCGGCTCTGCGGGATTATATGAAGAATGGCGGGGAGAGCTTCGTATCAGCGGATATAGGACTAGAAAGCGAGATTTGGAGAAAGTAAAATGGAGTGGAAATCAACTGTGGGTCAAACTACAGTTGATTTTTTTATTCTGATTAAATACAATATGGATATGGAATGAAAGAACAGAATTATAACTTAAGAACAGGAGATATTACCAAAATGAAAAGAACGATCCGAGAATTATTTGTGATGACGATAGCTACGCTTATTATTGCGTCAGCAGTATTTTTCTTCTTAATTCCAAGCCATGCGGCGGTCAGTTCAGTGTCTGGTCTGGCGATTGTATTGTCTAATTTTGTACCCTTATCTGTATCAGCGATTACTATGATTCTGAATGTTATCCTGCTGATAGCTGGTTTTCTGCTTTGCGGGCATGAATTCGGGTTCAAAACAATATATACTTCCATTTTGCTACCGGTATTTATCGGTATCTTTGAGATATTGCTGCCAAATAACAGCTCGATTTCCGGTGATGCCATGCTTGATGTGGCCTGCTATATCTTTACAGTAAGCGTGGGGCTTAGTATTCTGTTTAACATGAATGCCTCTTCAGGAGGGCTTGACATTGTAGCAAAGATATTGAATAGGTATCTGCATATGGATCTCGGTAAAGCAATGAGCGTCAGTGGTATGCTGGTGGCGCTTAGCTCGGCATTTGTGTATGATAAGAAGACAGTGGTGTTAAGTGTTCTGGGGACTTATCTGAATGGTATGGTTCTGGATCATTTCATTTTCGGACAGAATGTTAAGAGAAGGGTGTGCATTATTTCAAAGGATAAAGAGAAGCAGATCCGTGACTGGATTTTGTATACTCTGAAAAGCGGGGCAACGATCTATCAGGCAGAGGGGGCATATGAGGGTTCATTCCAGAATGAGATTATTACCATTGTTGATAAAAACGAATACCAGAAATTAATGCAGTATGTTATCAAGGAGGATCCGGCGGCTTTTATTACCGTCTATAATGTCAGTGATATGCGTTATGTTCCAAAGAACGGGAGAAGTTGAAATATAACTTAAGAAGGGAACCATAACAGTAACGTTAAAATACGTCAAATCTCTCTCAGAATGTCCGACAAAGGTTCCAGGGAAATAATATAATAAAATTACAGACCGGAATGCTGTTAAAGGGTGTTCCGGAGTAAACCACGAACAAAGGAGGAGGGTCATGGCAATTAAAGTAAAAAGCGAGATCGGCAGGCTTAAAAAAGTCATGCTCCACAGGCCTGGAAAGGAATTAGAACACCTTGTTCCAGGAGACCTGGAACGGCTGCTTTTTGACGATATTCCTTATCTTAAAACCGCCCAGAATGAGCATGATTTATTTGCAGGAATCATGAGAGGGCAGGGGGTGGAGGTCGTTTATCTGGAGGATCTGACAGCAGATGTCCTGAACGATAGTGAGGAATTAAGGGAGCAGTTTATTAAGCAGTTTATCGCAGAAGGAAATGTTGCGGATGAGAAGATGAAGGAGTACTTGTTTTCTTACCTTTCAGGCATCCCGGATGCAAAGGAGCTGGTTCTTAAGCTGATGTCAGGTGTGAGGGCAGGGGAGCTCAAGGTAAAAACAAACCGTCCGCTGGTTAATTTGATAAAAAAAGACAGCCAGTTTATCCTTGATCCTATCCCCAATCTATATTTTACAAGGGATCCCTTTGCATGTATCGGAAACGGAGTCAGTTTAAACTGTATGTATTCCCGCACAAGAAGAAGGGAGACGCTTTTTGGGAAATATGTGCTTATGAATCACCCGGATTTTGCGGGACAGGTGCCGTTCTATTATAAAAGAGAAATGCCCTATTCCATTGAGGGGGGAGATATTCTTAACCTAAGCAGCAAGCTTCTGGCAATCGGTATTTCACAACGGACTACGGCAGAGGCAATCGAGCTTCTGGCCCAGAATATTTTTGCAGATGAGACGTCAGAGATAGAGACAATCCTGGCGCTTGATATACCGGCTGTCCGTGCGTTTATGCATCTGGATACCGTGTGTACACAGGTGGACTATGACAAGTTTACAATTCATCCGGGAATTCTGGGAACTCTGCGTATATTTGAAATTAAAAAAGGAGACAAGAAAGGGGAACTGGATGTTCTGGAGGTACATGCTTCCTTAGGAGAGGCGCTGGCCGCCCATCTTGGTCTTGACAAGGTTACGTTGATTCAGTGCGGCGGCAAGGATACCATTGCATCGGAACGCGAGCAGTGGAACGACGGCTCCAATACTCTGTGCATTGAGCCGGGAAGAGTGGTCGTATATGACAGAAATTATGTGACAAATCAGATTTTAAGAGAGAATGGAGTACAGGTGCTTGAGATGGCAAGCTCGGAGCTCTCACGGGGAAGGGGCGGTCCGCGCTGCATGAGCATGCCGCTTTTACGGGAAGATATTTAAAAAAATAAAAACATAAAGGAGACAAAAAATGGCAGTAAATATCAGAGGAAAAAACTATTTAAAGCTTTTGGACTATTCATCAGAGGAGATGCGTTACCTTCTGGACCTTGCAAAGAACTTCAAAGACATGAAGCGGGCAGGCGTTCCTCATAAATACCTGGAAGGAAAGAACATTGTCCTTCTTTTTGAAAAGACATCTACCAGAACGCGCTGTTCTTTTGAGGTGGCGGGAATGGATCTGGGAATGGGGGTTACTTATTTGGATCCAGGCAGCAGCCAGATGGGAAAGAAGGAGAGTATTGCGGATACGGCACGAGTGCTTGGCAGAATGTATGACGGTATCGAATATCGGGGCTTCAGCCAGGAGCTGGTAGAGCAGCTTGCAGAATATGCAGGAGTACCGGTATGGAACGGACTTACAGATCAGTTCCACCCGACACAGATGCTTGCGGACCTTCTGACTATTGAGGAAAAATTCGGAAGACTGAAAGGCATTAACTTTACCTACATGGGAGACGCAAGAAATAATATGGGTAATTCCCTGATGATTGCATGTGCAAAGATGGGACTTAACTTTACCGCATGCGCGCCGAAAGAGCTTTTCCCGGAGGACTCTCTGGTTGAGGAGGCAAGAAAGCTTGCGGCAGAAAACGGCTGTACCGTGCGTCTGACTGAGGATGTAGAGGAGGGCGCAGGAAACGCAGATGTTATCTATACAGATATCTGGGTATCAATGGGCGAACCGGAGGAAGTATGGGAAACGAGAATCGGCCTGCTTAAAAAATATCAGGTAAATGAAAGAGTTATGAAGCTTGCGAAGGATACAGCCATCTTTATGCATTGCCTGCCGTCCTTCCACGATACAAATACAACTGTTGGAGCGCAGATTGCAGAGAAATTCGGCATTACGGAGATGGAGGTTACAGACGAAGTGTTTGAGTCAAAGCAGTCGGTGGTGTTTGACGAAGCAGAGAATCGTATGCACACAATTAAAGCAGTTGTATATGCTACACTTAAATAGTCGAAAGGAGAAAAGTTATGTCGTTTGAAATGCCTGTATATCATCATCCTGACTTTACAAAGGATATTTTTGTAAATGCGCCGGACGTAAAGTATGAAGCAGCAGAAAAAGACGGCGTTGCGCCGGAGAATTATCACAGCACCTCCATGTATCCGGAATATTTTAAGATTGACGGCGAGTGGAGGCTGGCGGAGGAAAGCCGCATGGATTCCTGTGTAGTGCTTCGTGAAAATGGTCATCTTGATGTAGTAGAAGCAAGAAATATTAAAGCGGGCGACAAGGTGATGCTTGGACGGACCGAGAAGTGCGAGGATGGAATCTATATGCACTGCCGCGGCTTTGAGGAAGAAGGGGAAGCCCTGGATGATCAGTTTGTATTCCGGCAGGGAAGAAGCCGGGAAACTTCCTATGCCCGTGATTATGACAAGCTGTTTGACCTTTTAAAATATGAAAAAGAGCACGGAGGAAAAGTGGTATGGGTGATGGGTCCGGCTTTCGCTTTTGACGCAGACGCAAGAGCGGCCATGTCGGCGCTGATTGACGCAGGCTACGCTCAGGCGCTTCTGGCCGGAAATGCCCTTGCTACGCACGACCTTGAGGGGGCGCTGCTCCATACGGCGCTGGGACAGGACATTTATACCCAGAAATCACAGCCCAACGGCCACTATAACCATCTGGACGTGTGCAATAAGGTAAGAAGGAGCGGCTCCATTCCGCAGTTTATTAAGGACTATAATTTGAATGACGGCATTATCTGCAGCTGTGTGAGAAACAATGTTCCCATTGTCCTGGCCGGCTCTATCCGGGACGATGGTCCTCTGCCGGAGGTTATCGGGGATGTTTATGAGGCGGCAAATACAATGAGGGATCAGGTGCGTGACTGTACCACGGTCATCTGTCTTGCGACAATGCTTCATACCATAGCCACAGGAAATATGACTCCGTCCTTCCGTGTGTTAGAGGATGGAACCGTCCGCCCGGTTTATCTGTATACCGTAGACGCAGACGAGTTTGTAGTAAATAAGCTTCTTGATAGAGGAAGCTTAAGCGCCACAACAATTGTGACGAATGTACAGGACTTTATTACCCTTGTGGCAAAGGGATTAGGAGTTATGAAATAAGGAGACGCGGGGGCTATGGAAAAAATTGTGATTGCGCTGGGGGGCAATGCACTGCAGGCAAAAAATACTGCTCCGACAGCAGAAGGACAGCTAAAAGTAGTAAAAAAAACCTGCGAAAAAATCGCTGACATCAGCAGCAGAGGATACGAAGTGGCGATTGTGCATGGAAACGGTCCTCAGATAGGACGCATTCTGCTGGCATCGGAGACGGCCAGGGATGTTACGCCGGCTATGCCATTTGATGTGTGCGGAGCTATGAGTCAGGGATATATAGGCTATCATATTCAGCAGGCATTAAAATATGCATTAAGTATGCGCAACAGAAATGTTCCGGTGCTTACTGTTGCCACCCAGATAGTTGTAGATGAAAATGATCCGGGATTTACGAATCCGACAAAACCCATCGGACCGTTTTACAGTGAAGAAGAGGCAAGGATTCTGACAGAGGAAAAGGGTTATACAATGACAGAGGATGCAGGAAGGGGATGGCGGAGGGTTGTAGCGTCGCCGATTCCCAGAAAAATAGTGGAGATTGATTCCATCCGGCATCTCTGGGATTCCTCTATTGTCATATCCTGCGGAGGCGGAGGTATTCCGGTCATTGAAAAGATGGACGGGACCTTAGAAGGAGTGGCTGCTGTCATTGATAAGGATTTTGCAGCGGAGCTTCTGGCCGAACAGGTAGAGGCCGATGTGCTGATTATATTGACGGAGGTTGAAAAGGTAGCAGTCAACTGGGGAAAAGAAAATCAGCAGGATTTGGAGCATATGAGCCTGAAGGAGGCAGTGCAGTACATTGAAGAAGGGCAGTTTGCACCTGGAAGCATGCTCCCCAAGGTAGAAGCCGCTATGAAATTTGCGAGGACATATCCGGATAAAAAAGCAATAATAACAAGTCTTGATAAGGCGATAGACGCGCTGGAAGGAAAGACTGGAACCGTAGTAACATTTGCATAAGGGACAGGGTATTTTCAATCTGGGACGTAGTAAAATTGATTTTACTACGTCCCAGATTGTTATTGAGGAAGTATTCGAATTTTGATACAATAAATAAATCAGGGCAGAAACGGAGAGAAAATAAAATGCACAAACTGACAGAGCTTATTAGGGAAGATATGAAGCCGGCGCTTGGAGTAACAGAGCCGGGAGCTATCGCGTACGCGGTGGCGGAGGCATCAAGCCGGACAGAGGGCGAAATTAAGCGGATTAAGGTGGCCCTTAATTCCGGAATGTATAAAAATGCATTTACATGTGGAATCCCCAATTCGGAGCATTATGGTAATCTGTATGCAGCGGCTCTTGGGGCTGCAGCAGCAAAGCCGGAGCTGAAACTTATGGCGCTTCGGGATATCACGCCGGAGGATGACAGGCGTGCGGCTAAGCTTGTAGAAAGTGGAATGGTAGAAGTGATTCTTGATCATATCGGCTCGGAAATTACGATTGACGCCTGTGTGGAGACGGACAGAGAAAGCTGTACGGTACATATACGCGGAGGGCATACGCATATCGTATCTATTGAGAAAAACGGTGTGTGTATTTATGGTGAGATGAAGGAGTCCGGAGAAGATGAAGGGACAGCAGAGGGGGCGGTGAAGGAGCCGCCGTTCATACACCGGCAGTCCTTTCGCGATATATTAGAATATGTATCTTTAGTGGACTGGGAGGAGCTGTTATTCATCCGAGAAGCATTTACTGTCAATAAAGCGCTTTTCGATGAAGGAATGGGATCGGAACGGACGGTGATCTTGAAAAAACTTCTGAAAGAAAACGATGGAAAAGTCATATCAGAAGACACGAAGAAAACGGCGCAGCTTCTTTGCAACGGTGCTATAGAGGCAAGGGTTTTAGGACTTGCAAGTCCGGCCATGAGCATTACGGGAAGCGGCGCCCACGGAATCATTGCCACAATGCCGCTTTATGCGTATTATAAGGTGCATGAAAAGGATATTGATGAAGAATTACTTCTTCGGGGGACTGCATTAAGCTTTTTAATTACTATGTATATTAAGGAATATTCGGGAAAGCTGTCGGCCTTTTGCGGCTGCGGGATTGCCGCGGGAACAGGCATGGCATGCGGCTTGGGATATTTATGCGGGGCAAAGGAACAGGAGCTTTTCATGAACATCAAAAATATGGCAAGCGGTCTTACCGGCATGATTTGCGACGGCGGGAATCACGGCTGCACCATGAAGGGAATTGTGGCGGTGGACGCTGCATTCCGGGCAGTAGAGCTGTCTATGGAGCATGTATGCATAGACGCAATTCACGGGATTAATGGAAGAACGCCGGAGGATACTATGCGTTATATGGGATGTATTGCTTCACCGGGTATGGTAGAGACAGAGAAGACGATTGTGGAGATTATGGAACAAAAACAGACGGAGGGATGTATGGATGGGTAAAAGGAAAAAAAAGAAAAAGGGCGGCGTACTGTCAGAAATTATTTTGGTAATTGCATTGGCAGTCTTTTGTATATCCGCATTTAATCTAATTAAATATGGAAAAGGATACCTGGCAGGACGAAGTGAATACAGCGGGCTTCGTAAGCTGTCAATCGAAGGAGAGCAGCCAGGAGGAGATTTTAAGGTGAATTTTGACGAGCTTCTTGCGATAAATCCGGATACAGTGGGATGGATTCGGTTCTATCCGGAACCGTCTGCAATTAATTATCCCATTGTTCAGGGAAAGGATAACGAGGAATACCTGGATAAAACATTTTCAGAGGGCGAGAACACAACCGGGGCCATTTTTATGGCGGCAGAGAATCGGGCGAACTTATTTGACAAAAATACGATTATATACGGACACCGTATGAATGACCGTTCCATGTTCTATCATCTTGAGGATTATAAGGATAGTGAATTTTATAAGAAATATCCTCATTTTTATATATATACTCCGGACGGGGTTGAACATATTTACAGAATTTATTCTGTAGGTGTTGTAGATGAATCTTCGGATACATATCTGACAAGTTTTGCCTCCAGCAAGAAATTCAAGGAGTTTCTGAAAATGACAAAGGAAACATCGGAGTATGATACAGGAGTAGACGTAGGGGCCGGCAGCAGGATCGTGACGTTATCTACCTGTACCAGCGCCGGCGACAGCAATAGGTATGTGGTGCGCGGCGTACTGGAGGAAGAGGCGAAGGTAAAGGAGGAAGAGTAGGGGATGGCATATATTTATGAAGTCGGCGATGTTGTGACATTGAAAAAGCCTCACCCGTGCGGCAGCAAAGAATGGGAAATTCTGAGGGTCGGTGCGGACTTTCGGTTGAAATGTATGGGGTGTGATCATCAGATCATGGTTTCCCGTAAGCTGGTGGAAAAAAATACAAGGGATTTAAAGAAAAAGGCTTGAAACAGGCATGAGGTTATGGTATCATATGAACCTGTGATACAATATTTTCCGAAGAAAAGTTCTTTGGATATCCTTGCTCCCGGGGAATACTTACGGGGGCCAAAAGACCAGAAGGAGGTGCAGAAGACGACATGAACAAATATGAATTAGCTGTTGTTGTCAGTGCAAAAATCGAAGACGACGAAAGAGCACAGGTTATCGAAAAAGTAAAAGCGTTAGTAGAACGCTTCGGCGGCCAGATCTCAGACGTTGATGAATGGGGTAAGAAGAGATTAGCTTACGAGATTCAGAAGATGAAAGAAGCATATTACTATTTCATCCACTTCGAATCTGATGCAGAGGCTCCAGGCGAAATCGAACAGAGAATTCGCATTATGGAAGGCGTCATCAGATATTTATGCGTTAGACAGGAAGCATAAGCAGGAAGTAGAGGTAAATTTATGAATAAAGTGATTTTAATGGGACGCTTAACAAGAGACCCCGAGGTGAGATACTCACAAGGGGAGAGTTCCACGGCTGTCGCAAGATACACATTAGCTGTTGACCGCAGGTTTAAGAGGAACGGCGATGAACAGACCGCAGATTTCATTGGATGTGTTGCATTCGGAAGAAGCGCTGAGTTTGCGGAAAAGTATTTTCGGCAGGGTCTCAAGGTAGTTGTTACCGGGCGTATCCAGACCGGAAGCTACACCAACAGGGACGGGCAGAAGGTGTATACGACAGATGTAGTTGTGGAGGATCAGGAGTTTGCAGAAAGCAAAGCGGTAAGCGATGCGAGTGCGGGACGCTACCAGTCAGCACCGGCGCCTGCTCCGATATCTGATGTGGGAGACGGCTTTATGAATATTCCGGACGGGATTGACGAGGAGCTTCCATTTAATTAGAGCGTTTCATTATGGTGAAAAGGAGGTAAAGCAAGATGGCTTTTGATAAAGGCAGTCGTCCGGAAGGCGGCTTCAAGAGAAGAGGCGGCGGACGCAGAAGAAAGAAAGTCTGTGTGTTCTGCGGAAAAGAGAACAACGAGATTGATTACAAGGACGTAGCAAAGCTGAGAAAATATATTTCTGAGAGAGGAAAGATTCTTCCCAGGAGAATTACAGGAAACTGTGCAAAGCATCAGAGAGCTCTTACAGTTGCGATCAAGAGAGCGCGTCACATTGCACTGATGCCGTACGTTCAGGATTAGGTTATAAGTTTTAAATGAGAGATGAGGGGGTAAATGCCGTTTTATGACGCAGTTCATAAAACGGCATTTATCAATTACCCGGGTTTTTATATAAAATTATTAAAGATTTTGTTCTGGCGGAGGTTTGATGTGGGAATTAGTGAAAATGCAAAAATCAGAATTGGAATTATGAAAAAGGGGAAGAGGAATCTTATTACAGATGTGAAAGGGGTTACAGTTGGACACTGTACCTTGAGAGACGGCGCAATACAGACCGGAGTAACGGCGATCCTGCCTCATCAGGGCAATATTTTTCAGGAAAAATTAATGGCGTCCAGCCATGTGATTAACGGCTTTGGAAAGAGCATAGGATTAGTTCAGATAGAAGAGCTGGGGACACTGGAAACTCCTATTGTGCTTACCAATACATTGAGCGTAGGCGCCGCGGCTGAAGCACTTGTGAAGTATATGATGGAGAAAAATAAAGATATTGGAGATACGACAGGAACCATAAATCCGGTAGTCTGTGAATGTAATGACTCCTGGCTGAACGATATCAGAGGGCTTCATGTAAAGGAAAAGCATGTGAGAAAAGCGCTGGAAAACTGTGCCGTAGATTTTGAGGAAGGCGCTGTAGGAGGCGGAAGAGGCATGCGCTGCCATCAAGTAAAGGGAGGAATTGGCTCCTCCTCCAGAATATTTTCTTTGGATGGAAAGGAATACACGATTGGGGCTTTGTGTATGACGAACCATGCCTTATTCCGCGATTTGGTAATATCCGGGGAGCTGGCGGCAGAGCATGTGGATTTTGAGCGTTACAGGGAAAAAGACCGCGGCTCGGTTATAACAATTCTCGCAACAGACGCCCCTCTGTCCGAGCGCCAGCTTAAAAGGCTTTGTAAAAGAGTAATAGTGGGTCTAAGCAGAACAGGTTCATATATGGGAAATGGAAGCGGGGAAATTGCCATTGCTTTCTCTACTGCAAATCAGATTCCCCATTATCCTAAAGGGGATATAATAGATATACAGATAATACACGACAATATAATTGATGAGTTGTTCAGAGGGGTAGCCGAAGCGGTAGAAGAGGCGGTATTAAGTTCTATGCTTCACGCGGAAACTGTTACGGGAAAAAATCAGGTCTGTGTTCAATCGCTTCGGGAGCTTTTGAACTTGAATGGTTAACTGTTCAGCATTTGGGCAAAATGAACATAATCCATAAGATTTCTTGTGCAATCTTCTCTTAATAAAAGGTTGTTAATTAATTATCAATGTGGTATTATAATCAGGGGTGGCGGCAGAATACGACAAACGATGTTCCGTATCCCAGACATTATAAAAATTGCATAAAAAGGAGAAGAAAAACATGAGCTGCAAAGTCACAATCATTGGAGCCGGAAGTGTAGGCGCAACCATCGCGTATACATTATCCGGAGAAGACATGGCATCTGAGATCGTCATGATTGACATCAACAAAGAAAAGGTGGAAGGCGAAGTCATGGATATTGAGCAGGGCACCTGTTTCAGAGATCCTGTTTCCATCATTGCAGGAGATTATGAGGATGCAAAGGGATCTGACATTGTAATCATTACCTCAGGGATTGCCCGCAAGCCGGGACAGACAAGAATTGAATTGACACAGACGAATGTAAATATCTTAAAAGAGATTACACCTGAGATTGCAAAGGCCGCACCGAATGCGCTTTATATCATTGTAAGTAACCCGGTTGATATTATGACTTATGTGTTTACAAAGATTTCAGGAATTCCGGAAAATCAGATTATTGGTTCCGGTACAGTCTTAGATTCTGCACGGCTGCGGTGCGGTCTTTCTGAACACTTTAAGGTTGCCCAGAGAAACATTCATGCCTATGTATTTGGCGAGCACGGAGATACCTCCTTTATTCCGTGGTCAGCAGCAAGAATTGCAGGTGTTAACGTAGACGATTATTACGATATGATGCCTCATCTTGGAAAAACACCAGGGAGGCTTGATAAAGAAGCAATGCTTACCTATGTACAGAAGTCCGGCGGCAAGATTATTGCAAATAAGGGAGCAACCTTCTATGCAGTGACAAGAGGCGTATGCAGATTGTGCAGCATTCTGATGTCAGCTTCTGAGTCCGTAACGACCGTCTCCTCCATGATGCATGGTGAATATGGAATTGAGGACGTTTGTTTAAGCACCCTTGCCCTTGTAGGTCCCAACGGTATTCAGGGTAAGATTCCAATGGCCCTTACAGATGAAGAAGTAGATAAATTAAAAGCAAGCGCTGATGCGCTTAAAGCAGTGATTGCACAGATTGAATTATAAATTAATAAGATGAAACGGTGAAGAATGTCATATTTATATAAAGGAAAGTTAGACAAATATAGAAGAAAGGACAGCGAGAACTATGAAGTACAGTTATTATCCTGGATGCACTTTGAGAACAAAGGCAAAGGATCTGGATGCTTATGCAAGGGCTTCGGCAAAGGCGCTTGGCATTGAACTAGAAGAAATAGAAGACTGGCAGTGCTGCGGCGGAGTGTATCCTCTTGGCTCTGATGAGATTGCAACAAAGCTGTCTTCGGTCCGCGCCCTTAATGCGGCGAAGGAGAAGGGGCAGAGCCTGGTGACCATGTGCTCCGCATGTCATCATGTGATTAAGCGTGTCAATGATGATATGAAAAATGTAGAGGATATCCGCACAAGAGCAAATAATTATATGGAGCTTGATAAACCCTATGCGGGTGAGACAGAGGTACTCCATTTCCTTGAAGTTCTCCGTGATAAAATCGGATTTGACGAATTAAAGAAAAGGGTGGTCAATCCGCTGACCGGAAGGAAGGTTGGAGCCTACTACGGCTGCCTGCTTCTTCGTCCCAGTAAGCTTTTAAGCTTTGATGATCCGGAGAATCCGAGAATTATCGAGGACTTTATCCGCGCACTGGGGGCGGAGCCGGTAATCTATCCGTATCGTAACGAGTGCTGCGGCGGATATATTTCCTTAAAGGAAAAAGATATGTCAAAAAATATGTGTGAAAAGATTATGGAGAGTGCAGAAGGCTTTGGGGCAGGGATGCTCATTACGGCCTGTCCGCTGTGTCTGTATAATCTGAATAAGAGCGCCGGCGCGAAGCTTCCTGTCGTCTATTTTACAGAGCTTCTTGCAGAAGCCCTTGGCGTGAAGGAAGAAGCAAAAAAGGAGGTGCAGGCGTCATGAGTTCTGAAAGGAAACAGGCGGAAATGATAAAGGAAATCAGCGGCGTTAATCCCCTGAAATGCATGAAGTGCGGGAAATGCTCCGCAACCTGTCCGTCCTATAACGAGATGGATATTAAACCCCATCAGTTTGTATCCTATGTGATAAATGAAGATATTGAAAGCCTGGTTAATTCTAAGTCCCTCTGGAAATGCCTTTCCTGCTTTGCGTGTGTGGAGAGATGCCCCCGGGATGTAAAGCCGGGAAAACTGATTGACGGGGCAAGGCAGGTGGTTGTGCGCCAGAAGGGGCAGGATTATCTGAAAGCAGACGAGATTCCGGAATTACTGGATCCAGAGCTTCCGCAGCAGCTATTAGTCAGTGCATTCAGAAGATACAGGAGGTGAGTTTAAGTGCAGAGGATAGGAGTATTTGTCTGCCATTGCGGGAGTAATATTGCCGCGACGGTAGACGTAAGTAAGGTAGCAGAAATGGCGCTTATGGAGCCGGGTGTTGTCCATGCCGAAGACTACCAGTATATGTGTTCCGAGGCCGGTCAGGCGAAAATCGCGGCGGCAATCCAGGAGAAAGGTTTAACAGGAATCGTTGTCTGTTCCTGTTCCCCGCGTATGCATGAGGCGACCTTCAGGAAGGCGGCAGAGCGTGCGGGCTTGAATCCGTACATGGTGGAGATTGCCAATATTCGTGAGCATTGTTCATGGATTCATAAAGACATGGAGGAGGCAACAAAGAAAGCTGTTATTCTAATGAGAGCGGCAGTTGCCAAGGTGAATTTAAATACGCCCCTGCAAGCGGGCGAAAGCCGGGTCACCAAGAGAGCCCTTGTTATCGGGGGAGGCATTGCCGGAATTCAGACAGCCCTTGATATTGCAGACGCAGGCTATGAGGTGGATATTGTAGAGAAGACACCGAGTATCGGCGGAAGGATGTCACAGCTTGACAAGACCTTCCCAACGCTGGACTGCTCCGCATGTATTTTAACCCCGAAGATGGTTGAGGCTGCGGCCCATGATAAGATTAAGATTTATACATATAGTGAAGTGGAGAAAGTAAGCGGCTTTGTAGGGGACTTTACCGTAGATATCCGCAAAAAGGCAAGAAGCGTGGACATGAATAAATGTACCGGCTGCGGCGTCTGCCAGGAGAAATGCCCGTCCAAGAAGGCTCCAAGTGAATTTAACAGAGGGTTAAATACAAGAAGCGCCATCTATACTCCGTTTGCACAGGCAATCCCTAATGTGCCGGTGATTGACCGGGAGGCGTGTATTAAGTTTAAAACCGGAAAGTGCGGAATCTGTTCTAAGGTATGTCAGGCAGGAGCTATTGACTATGAGCAGAAGGATGAGATTGTAACAGAGAAGTACGGTGCAATTGTAGTTGCCACAGGCTTTGATACCATTAAGCTTGACAGATATGACGAGTATGCATACAGCCAGAGTAAGGATGTCATTACCTCCCTGGAGCTTGAGCGTGTTATGAATGCGGCAGGGCCGACCCACGGACACCTGGAGCGTCTTTCCGACGGAAAAGCACCCAAGGAGATCGTGTTTATCCAGTGTGTGGGGAGCCGGTGCGCAGACGACAGGGGCAAACCCTACTGTTCCAAGATCTGCTGTATGTACACGGCAAAGCATGCCATGCTCATCCGTGATAAATATCCGGATGTGAATGTAACCGTATTCTACATTGACGTGCGTACGCCGGGCAAGAACTTTGATGAATTCTATAGAAGAGCCGTGGAGCAGTACGGAGTTAATTATATTAAGGGACAGGTGGGAAAGGTAATTCCGCAGCCGGACGGAAAGCTTCTGGTGCAGGGCAGCGACCTTCTTGACAACAGACAGATTTTGAAAGAGGCAGATATGGTAGTCCTTGCAACGGCCATTGAGCCAAACCCGGATGTGAGAAAGATTGCTACTATGCTTACAGCCAGCATTGATACCAATAACTTCCTTACAGAAGCCCATGCGAAGCTTCGTCCGGTAGAGTCACCTACAGCAGGTATTTTCCTCTCCGGTGTATGCCAGGGGCCAAAAGATATTCCTGAGACAGTGGCACAGGCAGGGGCAGCGGCTGTAAAAGCTATCGGGCTTCTTGCGAAGGATAAGCTTCTGACAAATCCGTGTACCGCACAGGCAGATATTTTACTTTGTAACGGATGCTCCACCTGTGAAAACGTATGTCCATACGGCGCGATCACCTATGAGGATAAAGAGGTGAATGACCACGGTATCCGTGAAACGCGCCGGGTAGCAGTTGTAAATAACGCTCTCTGCCAGGGCTGCGGTGCATGTACAGTTGCATGTCCGTCAGGAGCCATGGATCTGCAGGGCTTCTCAAACAGACAGATCTTAGCGGAGGTGGATGCAATATGCCGTTAGAAAATAAAGAATTTAAACCGAAAATTGTAGCGTTCTGCTGTAACTGGTGCAGTTATGCGGGAGCTGATCTGGCGGGCAGCAGCCGTCTGACGTATCCTGCTGATGTAAAGATTATCCGTGTTCCCTGCTCCTGCCGTGTGAACCCCATGTTCATCTTAAGGGCATTTGAAAAGGGAGCGGACGGAGTGATTATGTGCGGATGCCATCCGGGCGACTGCCACTACAGCACCGGAAACTATTATGCGAGAAGACGTATGACCTTATTATTCTCTATGCTTGACTATATCGGTGTGGAAAATGGGCGTACCCGCGTGGAGTGGGTATCTGCGGCAGAGGGTGTGAAGTTCTCTGAGACAATGAACAGTTTTGTAGAGAAGATCTATTCTCTTGGCGAAAATGTAAGATTGGGGGATTTAAGATGCAAGAGCTAATTAACCGTGCAAAAGAGCTGCTGGCAGACGGGACTGTGGCACGGGTTCTGGGCTGGAAGGCCGGAGACTTGCCTTATAATCCGGAGCCGGCATACTTTGAAAGCCCGGAGGAGCTTAAGGATTTTGTATATAATGGCTTCTGCGGTGCAAATTTAAGCAAATATATGATAGAGGCTTCCAGGCTGGAAGGAAAGACTATGGTCTGCTTAAAGCCATGCGATACCTACAGCTTTAACCAGTTAATCAAGGAGCACCGTGTAGACAGAGAAAAAGCTTATATCGTAGGCGTGGGCTGTAAAGGAAAGCTTGATATAGAAAGAATTAGAAAGCAGGGTATCAAGGGAATTGAAAGCATCAAGGGTGCAGAGATTACAGATGATGCCGATACTCTGACGATACAGACCATTTACGGTGAAAAAACGTGTGCCTATGCAGACGCCATGCTGGAGAGATGCCATGTCTGCAAGGGCAAGGAGCACATGATATTTGACGAGCAGATTGGCGAGTCAAAGGAAACAAAGGACGCAGAGCGTTTTGCAGAGGTAGAGAGAATCGAGGCCATGAGCCCTGAGGAGAAGTTTGCATACTTTAGGAGCGAGCTTAGCAAATGCATCCGCTGCAATGCATGCAGAAATGCATGTCCGGCCTGCAGTTGCCGGAAGTGCGTTTTTGACAGCAATAAGTTTGACAGTGCTCAGAAAGCAAATGTAGATTCCTTTGAGGAGAAGATGTTCCATATCATCCGTGCCTTCCACGTAGCCGGAAGATGTACAGACTGCGGCGAGTGCAGCCGTGTATGTCCCCAGGGAATACCGCTTCACCTGTTTAATCGTAAATTTATCAAGGATATTGACGAATTATACGGTGAGTACCAGGCAGGAGCAGACACTGATTCAACAGCGCCGCTGACAGACTATACGTTTGAGGACGCGGAGCCAAGCATTGTAGGAAAGAGGGGATAATGTATGTATAAGATAGCAAAAGAAAATCTTTCCGCATTATTCCAGAAAATCGCGGAAACCAGGGAGCTGTATCTTCCTGTTAGGACAGCCGGACAGACGAACTTTGGGGCGTGGAACGCGGATGCAGAGGTTGATCTTGACACATTGAAAACAGTGAAATCAGCAAAGGATGCATTTTTCCCCCAGAGCGAGAGTCTTTATAACGTGAAAAAAGAGGGAAAGAAAATGTCTATAGAGCCGGAGACCTTAAAGGAGCAGGATTTTGTAGTATTTGGCATGAGAGCCTGCGATGTGAAGGGCATGGAGGTTCTTGACAACGTATTTTTATCGGATCCTGTAGATACATTTTATGCAGCAAGAAGAGACCACGGAACTATCGTAGCCATGGCCTGCCATGAGCCGGAGGAGACCTGTTTCTGCAAGGTGTTCGGTGTGGATGCGGCCAGCCCTGCTTCTGATGTTGCTGTGTGGACAGTGGGAGAGGAGTTTTACTGGAAGGTACAGACTGAAAAGGGCGAAGCCCTCACAGAGGCTGTAAAGGAGCTTTTGACAGAGGCAGAGCCTTCTGGCGAGGCAGCGGTTGAAGCGGAAAAGGATTCAATTCATAAGATTGTGGAGAAGCTTCCCTATAGGAACCTTTCTTTAGAGGGATGGAATGGAGACGCTCTTTCTGAGAAGTTTGATTCTCCGATCTGGGAGGAATTATATAAGCCCTGTCTGGCATGCGGCACCTGTACCTTTGTGTGCCCTACCTGTCAGTGCTATGATATCAAGGACTACACTGCAGGAGATACTGTTTCCCGCTACAGATGCTGGGATTCCTGCATGTATTCAGACTTTACAATGATGGCCCACGGCAACAACCGTACGAGCCAGATGCAGAGATTCCGTCAGAGATTTATGCACAAGCTGGTGTATTATCCGGCAAATAATAACGGAATGTATTCCTGTGTAGGCTGCGGACGCTGTGTGGAAAAATGCCCCCAGGCCCTTAACATTGTTAAGGTGATTAAGGCATTTCAGAATCAGGGAGGTGAAAAATAATGGGTGAATGTACATGTCATAAAAATTATACATTAGATACTCTGATTCCAAAGGTAGGCGTGATTACGGATATCCGCCAGGAAACGCCGGATGTAAAGACTTTCCGTGTCAATGCGCCGGAGGGAGGCAAGCTCTTTGAGCATATGCCGGGACAGTGCGCTATGGTCTGCGCCCCGGGAATCAGCGAGGGTATGTTTTCCATTACCTCTTCGCCTACAAACAAAGAGTATCAGGAATTCAGCATTAAGAAATGCGGGATTCTTACTGATTATCTTCACAGCCTTGAGGCAGGCGACGAGATTACGGTGCGCGGTCCTTATGGCAATTCCTTTCCGGTAGAGACAGAGCTTAAGGGGAAGAATCTGTTATTTATCGCAGGAGGTATCGGCCTTGCTCCCCTTCGTTCCGTTATTAACTATGTGCTGGATAACCGCGGAAACTATGGAAGAGTGGATATTGTCTATGGTTCCCGTTCCGCGGAGGATCTGGTACAGTTAAAGGAAATCCAGGACGTCTGGATGCATGCAGAGGGTGTGAATGTATATCTGACCATTGACAGAGAACAGGAAGGCTGGGACGGACACGTAGGCTTTGTGCCCAATTATGTAAAGGAGCTGGGATTTAGCACAGACTGTACTGCACTTGTATGCGGTCCTCCGATTATGATCAAGTTCGTGCTTGCAGGGTTAAAAGAGCTTGGGTTCACGACAGAGCAGGTATATACGACGCTTGAGCTCCGTATGAAATGCGGTGTGGGCAAATGCGGCCGGTGCAATATCGGCTCCAAATACGTATGCAAGGACGGTCCGGTATTCCGGTTTGACGAGATAGATGAGCTGCCTAATGAGTATTAAGGCTCACCAGCGGTTTTGAGCAAGCATGGCAGAACGATGTTACTGTTCACACAGGACTTTGCATCTACTGCAAAGTCCGTAAGAAAATGATTCAGGAGTGAGCAAATCCTATTCGCGAAGCGAATTTTAAATGGATTTGCGAAGGTTACTGTGAGCGGAGTGAACAGTAACAGAACGTCCAAAGTTCATAACAATTATAAAGAAAGGACACAGATAACATGGAAAAGATGGTAAATGTATATTTTAGCGGTAAGAAATACAGCGTCCCGGCAGATCTTACGATTATGACCGCAATGGAATATGCCGGTTATACCTGGAAAAGAGGCTGCGGCTGCCGCCACGGTTTCTGCGGCGCCTGCGCGACTATATATAGAATTAAGGGGAAAAATGAATTGAAGACATGCCTTGCCTGCCAGACACAGGTAGAGGAGGGCATGTATGTGGCAAGTATCCCGTTTTTCCCTTCTGATAAGAGAACCTATGAGATTGAGGACATTAAGCCGACCCAGCAGATTATGATGGAGCTTTACCCGGAAATTTACAGCTGCATCGGCTGTAATGCCTGTACAAAGGCCTGTACACAGGACTTAAATGTTATGCAGTACATTGCGTACGCGCAGCGGGGCGAGTTCGAGAAATGTGCGGAGGAATCCTTTGACTGTATCGGCTGCGGCTGCTGTACCGTAAGATGTCCGGCAGGTATCTCGCATCCTCATGTAGGTGTTCTGGCAAGACGTCTTACAGGAAAATATATTGCTCCGAAGACAGAGCATCTTGAAAACCGGGTAGAGGAAGTGAACAGGGGCGAGTATGACGAGCTTATTGAGCAGATTATGCAGAAGCCGATTACAGAGATGCAGGAACTTTACAATACAAGAGAGATCGAAAAATAAGGGAGGGCGCGAATATGTATACACCATATCCAGAAAATATGATGGAATCCATCAAAAAGGTAGAGGCTTCAAGAGCAGAGCGTATGGCTGCAGAACCAAGGCGTCTGACTGCTGATGAAAAGGACGCTCTCCTTAAGGAATTCCATCCGGATTATAATCCAGATGCTTTTGCGGAAATTAAGGCAGGGCCGAATAAAGGACAGAAAGCGCCGATTGAGCTGGCTGAAATGCTTCATTCCACAAGCCGTATTATAAATGAGAATATTGATATCACGAAAATTGACTATGATGTAGATGTTCTTGTAATCGGGGGCGGCGGAGCCGGTGCCTCCTGTGCCATTGAAGCTCACAATGCAGGCGCGGATGTTATGATTGTAACAAAGCTTCGTATTGGCGATGCCAATACTATGATGGCCGAGGGCGGTATTCAGGCTGCAGATAAGGAAAACGATTCTCCGGTACAGCATTATCTTGACTGCTTCGGCGGCGGACATTTTGCCGCAAAGCCAGAGCTGGTAAAACGTCTTGTAATGGAAGCCCCGGATGCAATTAAATGGCTGAATGGGCTGGGCGTGATGTTTGACAAGGATGGGGACGGCCGTATGGTAACAACCCACGGCGGCGGTACATCCAGAAAAAGGATGCACGCATGTAAGGATTATTCCGGAGCCGAGATTATGCGGACACTCCGCGACGAGGTATTAAACCGTAAGATTCCGGTGGTAGAATTTACTTCTGCAGTGGAGATTATTAAGGATGAGAAGGGTCAGGCTGCAGGTGCAGTTCTTCTCAATATGGAAACAGGAGATTATTCTGTTGCAAGAGCAAAGACCGTTGTGATTGCAACAGGCGGCGCGGGAAGAATGCATTATCAGGGCTTTCCAACATCCAACCACTACGGGGCAACGGCAGATGGGCTGATACTGGGATACAGGGCAGGAGTACCCCTCCTTTATCAGGATTCCATTCAGTATCATCCAACAGGCGTAGCTTATCCTGTACAGATGCTTGGCGCTCTTGTTACAGAGAAGGTCCGCTCCGTAGGCGCGCAGCTTGTAAACGGTAACGGCGAGGCGTATATTCACCCATTGGAGACCCGGGATGTCAATGCTTCAGGCGTTATCCGTGAGTGCAGGGAGGGCCGCGGCGTAGAGGCTCCCGGCGGACAAAAGGGCGTATGGCTTGACACGCCTATGATTGAGATCCTTGGAGGAGAGGGAACCATTGAGAAAAGAATTCCTGCCATGTTCCGTATGTATATGAATTATGGAATTGATATGAGAAAGGTACCGATTCTTATTTATCCGACACTGCATTATCAGAACGGCGGACTTGAGATTGACGGAGAAGGCTTTACGAAAACAATTCCAAACCTCCTGGCAGCAGGCGAGGCAGCAGGCGGAATTCACGGAAGAAACAGATTGATGGGAAATTCCCTTCTTGACGTGATTGTATTCGGCCGGAATGCCGGTAAGAAAGCAGCGGCAAAAGCGAAGGAAGTAGAGCTTGGTACAATGAATCTTAACCATGTAACAGATTATGACGAAGAGTTAAAGGGCGCTTCTCTGGACACAGGAGATGTGTCGCCGAAGCTTCTTCCGAAATATGCCCGTCACGAGAGATAATTTGAACATACGGAGAAAAGTTTTAAGGCATCCGGTTTCCGGCGGAGGGAACCGGAGCCAGAATAAAAATAAGGAGATTAGATTATGCGTGAGATAGAAGTAAGTAAGATTACGGATGTCGTAGAGAAGCTTTGTATCGAAGCAAATAACCATCTTCCCGAGGATGTAAAGCGTGCAATTAAAAATTGCCGTGGGTGTGAGGATGGAGAAATCGCAAAGGGCGTTCTTGATAATATTATTGAGAACTTTGAGATTGCGGATAATGAAAATGTGCCCATCTGCCAGGATACAGGTATGGCATGTGTATTTTTAGAGATTGGCCAGGATGTGCATCTGACAGGGGGAAACCTTGCAGATGCGGTTGACGAGGGCGTGCGCCGGGGATATGATAAAGGGTATTTGCGGAAATCGGTTGTAAAGGATCCGGTGCGCCGGGGGAACACAGGCGACAATACGCCGGCTATGCTCTACACAGAAATTGTTCCAGGCGAAAAGATTAAGGTTACCGTAGGGCCTAAGGGCTTCGGAAGTGAAAATATGAGCCAGATTCGTATGTTTAAGCCTTCTCATGGCCTCCAGGGTATCAAGGATTTTATTCTTGAGGTTGTGGAGACGGCAGGACCGAATCCGTGCCCGCCCATGGTTGTAGGCGTTGGAATCGGCGGAACATTCGATAAAGCAGCGCTTCTTGCAAAGAAGGCTCTTATGCGTCCCATTGACTCCTCTAACCCGGATGAATTCTATGCGGATCTTGAGAAGGAAATGTTAGAAAAGATAAATAAGCTTGGAATCGGGCCGCAGGGCTTTGGAGGAAAGACGACGGCTATCGGCCTGAATATTGAAACACTGCCTACACATATTGCAGGCATGCCATGTGCAGTTAATATTAACTGTCATGTAACACGCCATAAAACGGAGGTGATTTAGATGGCGGCAAGAAAGATTACATTACCACTTACAGAGGAGCTTGCAAAGACACTCCATGCCGGAGACAGCGTACTTGTAACCGGAACAATCTATACATCCCGGGATGCCGGACACAAGAGAATGTGTGAAGCGCTGGAAAAAGGAGAGAAGATACCGTTTGACCCTGCAGACGCCACCATCTACTATGTAGGACCGACTCCGGCAAAGCCGGGACAGGTTATCGGCTCGGCAGGACCCACAACAAGCGGCCGTATGGACGCGTATGCTCCGACGATGATGTCGGTGGGCGCCCGAGGCATGATTGGAAAGGGTGCGCGCCTTCCAGAGGTTGTAGACGCCATGAAAAAATACTCCGGCGTATATTTCGGAGCAATCGGAGGAGCAGGCGCGCTTCTTGCTAAGTGTATCAAAAAGGCAGAGCTTATTGCTTATGAGGATCTGGGAGCCGAGGCGCTTAGAAGGCTTTATGTAGAGGATATGCCGCTGGTAGTTATTATTGACAGTGAAGGAAATAATCTGTACGAGAGCGGACGGGCGGCTTATCTTAATGAACATAAGGAGGCTTAGGACATGGAGTTATTTGGAGGAATATTGGCAGTAAAGGCTGTCGTATTTCTTACATTCTCAATTTTTATAATTGCTGCTGTGGGATATGCAATCGGAAGAATCGAGGTAAAAGGAATCGACCTAGGAACTGCAGGAGTATTCATTATTGCCTTAATATACGGATGTCTGCTGTACGGGAAATTATCGGATAATCTGATGGCAGGGGAGGTATCCTTTGCAGGGGATGCATTGAAAATTGTGGAAAATATGGGTCTGGTATTTTTTGTGACTTCCGTTGGTTTTATTGCAGGGCCTAACTTTTTCGGAAATCTGAAGCGGAACTTTAAGTCCTATGTTTTGTTAGGGGCCGTAATTATTCTTGCAGCGGCAGCGACCTGCATTGCATGTATTTTTATCGGCGGTAATTTTACTGAGCTTGACCACGATCAGTTTAAGGCAATTTTAGTAGGTATACTTTCGGGGGCGCTTACGAGTACGCCGGCGTTTTCAGCGTCAAAGGCTGCTGTGGGTGCAGATCTGGAAGCGCTTGTATCCGTAGGATACGGCATTGCCTATCTGTTTGGAGTAATCGGAGTTGTGCTTTTTGTGCAGATTGTACCTAAGATTATGAGGGCAGATATGAATGAAGAAGTGGCCCAAATTGCTGCAAAGGAAGGAGAAGGACATAGGAAAAAGAGCCTGATTCTTACTGAGGTGGATGAATTTGGCTTCATGGCATTTTCACTGGCAGCAGTGGTAGGGATTCTTGCAGGAAGTATAAGCTACAGAAATTTTTCACTGACTACCACAGGCGGATGCCTTCTTACTGCACTTGTATTCGGACATTTCGGGCATATTGGAAAGATATCCATCGTGCCCAGAAGTTCTACGCTTAAGATGCTGCGGGAATTAGGCCTTATGCTGTTTCTGATTGGGGCAGGCGTATCCGGAGGGGCAAAATTCGTGGAATACTTTGAGCCGGTTTATTTCCTTTATGGTGCGATTATGACAATTCTTCCGATGATTATCGGTTTTATTATTGCGAAAAATATACTGAAACTTCCGCTTCTTAACAATCTGGGTTCCCTTACCGGAGGCATGACAAGTACGCCGGCCCTTGGAACGTTGATCAATATGGCCGGGACAGAGGACATTGCAGCGGCGTATGCGGCAACCTATCCGATTGCGCTGATTGCGGTGGTGCTGGCTTCACAGTTGATTATACTGTTCTGCTAGAGCAATTGGAGATCAATCTGCAATCTGGGACGTAGTAAAATTCATTTTACTACGTCCCAGATTCATTTTACCCTGTCCCTTAATAGCCCTCCAAAGCTAATTCAGCCATTTTAGAACCATTTGCGGCAGCCTCTTTATACCACTTTCGGGCCTCATATCTCATGTGCATATGTTCATATGCTACGCCGCAGTTATATTGTGCTTTAGGATTCCCGCTGTCTGCAAGAGGCTTTAACCATTCAAGAGCCTCTTCATATGCTTCCATATAATAATACATGGATGCGCACTGGAACTGCGCATATTCGTCTCCATTGTTAGCAGCCTTTTTGTACCATTTGCAGGCAGAGGAATAGAAACGCTTCTTGGCATATATATCTCCCAGCTTATTCTGTGCCTGTATATTATTCTGTTCGGCGGCTTTTTCATACCAGGATATGGCCATATCTACATCCTGAACGGTTCCCATCCCTTCGTAATACATAGAAGCCAGACAATACTGAGACAGATCATGTCCAAGCTTTGCGGCGATTTCAAACTGCTGCAGCGCGGTATTATATTTTTCTTCTTTCTTCCAATAATAAATCAGGCTGACATTTTCATATATTTCTTCACTCCATTCACGACATTCGTCCGAAGCCTTGGAATGTCCTTTTGAAGCAGCTTCTGTAAGCCAGTGTACCGCTTTTTGTTCATTCTTCCAGGTTCCGATACCCATGTGGTATCTGTGGCCGCAATTGTATTGTGCCTTGATATTTCCCTTCATGGCTGCCCTTTCATACCAATAAAGCGCCTTTTTCTCGTCATTTTCCGTTCCCATACCTTTCGAGTAATAGAGGCCGGTATTAAACTGAGAGGCGGAATCCCCCTGTTCGGCCGCTTTTTTATACCAGTAGAAAGCCTTTTCCTTGTCCTCCGGGACTCCTTCTCCTTTGGAATAATGCCATCCGCATTGGAACTGTGCCTTAATATCCCCTTGCATAGCCGCTTTTTCGTACCAGTACATGGCCCTTTTCTTATCACTTTCTGATTCCGATCTACTGTCATACATCGATCCGCAGAGGTACTGGGTGAACGGCTCATTAGACTGCGTAGCCGCTTTTTCACACCAGTACAGGCTTTTTTCGTCATCAACGGCCGTTCCTTCACCGGCCTTATACATGATAGAGCATTGTGCGGCGGCAAGCAGGTGATTCTGCAGAGCGGCCTTTTCATACCAGTAAATGGATTCGCTAAAATTTATTTCTGTGCCTTTTCCCTGCCGGTACATTTCTCCACAGTCAAATTGAGCGTCGGCATTTCCCTGCTCTGCCTGCTCCCTAAGCTTTCCAAGTCTGATCCTGTCCAGTTCAAACTCCATGGCGTCAGCAGAACGACTGGCTTCGTCATGTCCCAGCTCCCCTGCCCGTTGATACCAATAGAAGGCCTCTTTTTTTCCTTCGATGGTTCCCCTGTCAGCACACAGTTTACCATAGCAGAACTGTGCTTCAGGATGTTCCTGCTTTGCCGCAATTTCGTACCAGTTCTCGGCTTCTTTTATATCGATAGGGGTACCTTCGCCAAGCTGATGCTTTCTGGCATATTGGAATTGAGCCTCCCTCTCGCCCTGCAGTGCCGCCTTTTTGTACCAGAAGAAAGCTTTTTCTTTATTAACCGGAGAATAGCGCCCCTCATCAAACATAAGGGCGCAGTTATATTCGTCTTTCATGCTGCCCGTTATAGCCTTATCCTCCATAATTGCTTCTGCGATTTTATTTATGGCGGCAAAGCAAAATTCCAGGTATTTATGAGGCATCAGTAAAACACGAAAGGAATCTTTGTAGTAATAGAGAAGCAGGCGGTCCGGATTTTTATCCGGAATGGTGATGGAATTAATATTTTCGTATTTCAATGAGCCGGGAAAAGAGCGCATAAGGAAAGGATCATTGTCCAGTATGGCATAAATTCCGTCTGCTGCGAATATAACTCCCTGTTTTCCGGTGTTCCATGTGGTCATATCAACAAAAGCGACTGCATTGTCCGGAGAGCACTCCGGGGCAAGGTATTGCAGCGCGTTTTGCTGCTGTCTGCGGCTACATTCAGCAAAGCGTACAGGGTTTGCTTTTTTTCTCAAATCAGAAGGGATATCTGAAAAAATGATATTTTCAATAAGGATACTTCGCTTCATATTCTGTTCCTTTCCTGGTAAAAATATTTTTAATGGTGACGCTATGTTTTCTTTAAATAATAATAAAAAATTAAAGGCGTGTCAAATTTCTGTTTACAAGCAGAGAGCAGGGGTATATAATAAGTGTCAGCAGATAATGTTACTGCAATCACCGAATTCTTACAATAGAATAGGGAAGTCTTTGTGGCAGGGTGCAAGTCCCTACCGATGGTATAGTCCATGACCCGCTAAGGCGGCTGATCCGGTGACCTCACAGGAGGAATTCCGGAACCGACGGTATAGTCCGGATGAGAAAAGACATTTTTCTGCAAATAATTGCCCGGACACACGTGTTCCGGGCTTTATAATTTGAGGAGGATTGGTGAGATGAGCCAGACGAATGAAACTTTAAAACGTAACGTAGTAACAGGCAGAAAAGCGACGGTGAGAGTAAAGACAATCGCGTTCGTAGGTCTTATGGGGGCATTAAGCGCGATACTTATGCTGCTTCGTTTTCCGATTCCGTTTATGCCGCCGTTTATGTCCTTCGATCTCTCGGGGGTAATGGAGATGCTGGGAGGATATATGTTCGGGCCGGGAGCGGCGTTCTGTATTATACTGGTGAAGCTTTTACTTCAGCTTGTTATGCAGGGAAGTCTTTCTCTGGGGACCGGAGAGCTGCAGAATCTGATTTTAAGCAGCTGTTATGTGCTTCCTGCAGTATTTGTTTACTACAAGAAGAAGACGAAGAAGCGGGCGATGGCCGGAATGGCTGCAAGTACTGTTTTTGTAGCGGTTGTGGCGGTGTTTACCAACCTGTACATGATTATTCCGTTTTATGCAGGTCTTATGGGAAGCACGATGGATGATTTTGTGGCGATGTGTACGGCGGTGAACCCGATGATGAAGGATGCCTTGACAATGGCAGTTTTTGGGATTCTTCCATTTAATCTGATCAAATTTGGCGCCACATCGGTTGTGACATTTATTTTGTACAAGAAGCTGAGTAAATTTATAAAAGGAGTTATTGAAAGATGAAATTTACATTAGATAAAGAGATTACTTACGAGGCGGCAGCAGCGCGCATGTTTGAGATGCTGGGGACGGACAAAATTATGGCTCTGGCCTCCAGCAAGGACGACTATGTTATGGTGAGAAACGTCAGCTGTCTGTTCTATGATGAAAAGATTTATTTTAAGACAGATAAAAATTTCCGGAAGACAAAGCAGCTTTTTGCAAATCCGCAGGTAGCAATGTGCTGGAGCGGTATTCAGGTAGAGGGAATTGCGGAAAATAAGGGGCTGGTTGTGGAAGAGCCGGGACACAGGTTCGAGGAAGGCTATAAGAAATATCTGTGGCAGAGCTATAACAAATACAGTCATGAGGATACGGAGATTCTTATAGAAGTTTCTCCTAAATATGTGGAAATCTGGGATACAAGCGAGGAAGGATATGCCTTTCAGCTGTTTCTGGATTTTAACAAAAAAACTGTAGAAGTAAAGCAGTACGATAAAAAGTAAAAATTTGAATAGTTTCCCGAAGGAGGCAGAGTCCCAAAAGATATTTAGGGCTTCTGCCTCTTTTCCTGTATGAAAAAGTCTTTAATAAAACGATTTACCAAAAGAAAATATACACAAAAAATGAAATTAAATTTTGTGTATAATCACGGATTTTTTGGATAAATTTGTGATAATTAGCTAAAAATATAAGGAACATATAGTCAAAAGTTCCTAATTGACAAAGGGAAAATTCTAAAGTATGATGATAATAAAGTATTTGGAAAAACGTTTTACCAAACAGTTACAAGCGAAAGAGAGAGCAAAGGAGGAAACAAACATGAAAAAATTCAACAAATTAACTATTTTCCTGATCCCTATTGGAATAGCTGTGAACGTAGTAGGAGGACAGCTTGCGGTTCTCTTAAAACTGCCGGTATTCCTGGACAGCATCGGAACAATTGTAGTTGGAGCATTATGCGGACCTGTTCCGGGAGTTCTGGTAGGTTTAGGATGTGGGCTTATCAATGCGATTTCCCTTCCTACCCTTTTACCGTATACAGTGATTGGAATGCTGTTCGGTGTGATTGGTTCTTTTCTGGCAAAGAAGAATATGTTTAATAAGATTTGGAAAGCATTGATTAATGGAGTCTGTATTGCGCTTGTCAGTACATGTATTGCAGTTCCAATTACTGCCACATTGTACGGCGGATTTGTAGGAACAGGCGCTAGCGGAATTGCAGCGGCTCTTATGGCGGCAGGATGGGGAGTTGTTCCGGCAACCTTTGTCAGTGAATTAAGTTCAGAGATGATGGATAAGATTATCTGCCTGATTATTATATTCTTTGTTTTGAAAGCCATACCTGCACGTCTGGTAGTGAAGCTTCCGAATGGAAAGTACTTTGTAAAGGAAAATGAATAAAAAACAATGTAAGAAGGGGAAACAAAGCTTCGGGCGACGTTTCCCCGTTTTCAAAAAATGGCGAGGAGGTTCATTCATATGAAAGATAATCAGTATGATTTTGTGGAAAAATACCGAAAGCCGAAAAAAACCGGCAATTTTATATGCGATTTGAATCCCTTCAGCAAACTGAATTTGATGCTTGTTCTGGGATTGTCGGTTTTTTTTGTGCAAAATTTTATTTACGGCTTCTGCATGGTTGCCTTTTTTATAATTTTGTCTGTAGCTTCGGGATGCTTCAAGTCTTTCTTTTCTCTGTATTGGAAGGTTCTTCTGTTATTTGGAGTTTTTTTGTTTTTTGTAAAGGCGGCGTTCTCTCCAGGCGAACATGTGTTGTATGAACTTTGGGGAATCTGCGTGACAACCGAAAGTATAGCGTCAGGGCTTAGAATTGTAGCAATGGTGCTGGCATTCAGCGGAGCTTTTATTTAGTACCATAAAAGTGTAGTAGTTAGAGAGTAATTAACTCTGACATCTAC
>CAOJQZ010000016.1 GCA_948441955.1 uncultured Lachnospiraceae bacterium
TTAAATCTAATTAAAGAAAACTACAACGAATACAATGTGAAAATCTATGCATATTGTATTATGTCTAATCATTTTCATTTATTGCTAGAAGCAGAATTGGATGATCTTGCATTATTTATATCAAAAATTTCAGCTAGTTACGCCCATTATTATAATTATAAACATAAGAGAGTAGGATATGTGTTTCAAGGCAGATATCGGAGTCAATGTGTTGAAAATGAGGGTTACTTTTGGAATTGTCTTAGGTACATTCACTTAAATCCAATAAAAGCGAAAGTTTGTAATAATATCGAGGAATATATTTATAGTAGTGGAAAAGAATATTATCGGCCACATAAAGAAGGAGAAGAAATAATATCGAAGGAAATCTGCTGTATGAAGAACAAAAAATTTGAAACCTGGAAAGATTTTGTGGATTTTCATAAGCTGAACGATAGAAATTTTTTTATTGACTTACCAGAAGATGAACTGAAACAGAGGGTGAGAATTGCAAATGAAATATTATGGGATATGCAATATGAAATGAGACTCCCGGCAATAGAGATTCTAAATTATGCTAAAACAAGAACTATATTTGAAGACAAAATAAGAGATTTTTTTAATATTTCGAAAAAATCTGTACAAGAAATTAGAAAATTAATTGAAAGTGAATTGGGACAGGGAAATTAATAATTAGGGGCGGGGTATTTTTAATCTGGGACGTAGTATTTTTAATTTTACTACGTCCCCAACTGATGGTATAATGGTCGAAGGAGGCAATGGATATGTGGGACAAAAGGATTATATTGCCGGAGAGGGTAAATAAAATTATCGGAATTTTGCAAACGCATGGCCATGAGGCATATGCGGTTGGGGGATGTGTAAGAGATATTATTCTCGGCAGAACACCCGGAGACTGGGATATTACGACCTCCGCTATGCCTGAAGAAACGAAAGGATTATTTGACCGTACCTTTGATACAGGCATTGAGCATGGAACGGTTACAGTTTTGCTGGATGGCGAAGGTTTCGAGGTTACAACATATCGAATTGACGGCAGATATGAGGACAGTCGTCATCCGAAGGAGGTTACATTTACAAGAAATCTGCAGGAGGATCTATTGCGCCGGGATTTTACGATCAATGCAATGGCATATAATGAGAAAAATGGTCTTATAGATATATTTGGAGGCATGAGGGATTTGAAGCATGGAGTCATAAGGTGTGTCGGAAATGCGATGGAAAGATTTTCAGAGGATGCGCTTCGTATCCTCAGGGGTATTCGTTTTGCAGCACAACTTGGCTTTACGATCGAGAAAGATACACAGTATGCCATGAAAAGGCTTGCACCAACGCTTCAAAAAATCAGTGCTGAGAGAATTCAGGTGGAGCTTGTAAAGATACTTGTGTCAGACAGTCCGCAATTTATACGGGATGCATATGAGCTTGGAATAACGAGAGAGTTTCTGCCGGAATTTGATCTTCTTATGGAGACGCCGCAGGAAACGCCGCATCATATGTATAGTGTAGGCGAACATACCATACATGCACTTTGCAACATTCGGGCAGACAAGGTGCTTAGGCTTACAATGCTTTTTCATGATATGGGAAAGCCTGCGCTAAAGACAATAGATGATACGGGGCAGGCACACTTTAAAAGGCATGCAATAGAAAGCGAGGTTATTACAAAGCGAGTTTTAAAGCGTCTGAAGTTTGATAATGAAACATTGCAGAAGGTATCAAGGCTGGTATTTTATCACGATTATCGTATGCCGGCAGAGCCAAGAGAAATCAGGCGTGCCATGAATAAAATAGGCGAGGATCTGTTTCCTCATTATATGGAAGTGCGCCGGGCGGATGTTCTGGCACAGAGCATGTACAAAAGAGACGAGAAAATAAAGAATTTGGATGATATCGAAAAAAAGTATCATGAAATTATAGATGCCGGACAATGTGTAGGACTAAAGGATCTGGCTGTGACAGGCAGGGAATTGATAGATGCGGGAATGAAGCCTGGGAGGGAGATCGGAGAAAAACTTGAGGAGTTATTGGAAATCGTGCTGGACAATCCGGAGCTTAATAATAAGGAAACATTACTTAAGCATTTAAATGTGTAAAATAGTTTAAAGTATTTCAAAAAGGGACAGGGTATTTTTAATCTGGGACGTAGTATTTTTAATTTTACTACGTCCCCCAAGGTCTATTTCCTGTATTTTGCGCATACGATAGAGAGAATATGTAAGGTAAAGTGCAGGGGATTGTTATGCAGGACTATGAACTAAAAAGTATATTAGGACAATATGATATCGCAGTTACCGGCACCCGCAAGACTAGGGGTGCTATTTTATGCGACACAGATAAAGGGCTTCTTTTACTGAAGGAAATAGATATCTCACAGGCGAAGATACCTGCACTTTTGGAGGTATATGAGTATCTTGAAAAACAGGGGTATATGCAGGCAGATTTTCCGATGAAAAATACAGAGGGCGGATATGTGAGCTATGCAGAGGACGGGGGCAGGTACATGCTTAAATGCTGGGCTTCCGGAAGGGAATGCGATACACGAAGAACATCTGAACTATTGAAAGCGGCGGGTAATCTGGCGAAGATTCATCTTTTACTGAGGAAGAAGGCCGGTCATGGTGCACCGGCAGCGGTACATATGAAAGATGAATACATGCGCCATAACCGGGAGCTAAAGAAGGTACGTAAATTTATGCGTGGTGTTTCCCCAAAAGGCGAGTTTGAATTTGCTTTCCTGAAATATTTTGACGGAATGTATCGGTGGGCGGATACAGCTTTAAATGTACTTGAAAATTCTTCATATGATGCTCTATATGAAGAAAGTATTGTGGGCACATATATAGCACATGGAGAATATAATCATCATAATATAATAATGGAGCAGCTTCCAGGCGCCAATATTCTGATGACTACTAATTTTGAGCGGTTAAAAAGGGACGTACAAATAGAGGATTTGTATTATTTTCTTAGGAAAATTCTCGAAAAACAGAACTGGAAGGAACGTTTGGGCGATAATATAATAAATGCATATTCAGCGATTAATCCGGTTACTAAAGATGAAATGGAATACCTGAAAATACGTTTTATTTACCCTGAAAAATTTTGGAAACTTGCAGATTCCTATTATCGCTCTAATAAAGCATGGATATCAGCGAAGAGTATTGAAAAAATTAATACTGCGATTCGCCAGACAGAGGAAAAGGAGAGATTTTTAAATAATATATTTTCTTTTCATTTATGAATTCCTGTTGTATAATTATGGTATCTAAGAACAGGGAGGTACCATGTGATGGAATATCGTGAAAATTATGAGGAGTGGCTTAATAATCCATATTTTGATGAAGCTACGAAAACAGAGTTAAGAGCAATTGCAGATGATGAGCAGGAGATTGAAGAGCGTTTTTATAAAGAGTTAGAATTTGGAACGGCAGGTCTTCGCGGGGTTATCGGTGCCGGGACAAATCGTATGAACATTTATACAGTGCGGAAGGCAACGCAGGGACTTGCAAATTATATTGCGAAAAAGAATGCGGCCGGCCAGGGGGTGGCAATTGCATATGATTCCCGTCACATGTCGCCGGAGTTTGCAGATGAGGCGGCGTTATGCCTTGCGGCAAATGGAATTAAGGCATATGTGTTTGAATCCTTAAGACCGACACCCGAGCTGTCCTATGCAGTGCGAAAACTTGGCTGTATTGCCGGAATCAATATTACGGCCAGTCATAATCCGCCGGAATACAATGGCTATAAGGTTTACTGGGAGGATGGGGCACAGATTACGCCGCCCCATGATAAGGGAATCATGGAAGAGGTAAAGGAAGTTACAGATTATAATACGGTAAAGACTATGGAAAAAGAAGAGGCGAAATCCGCAGGTCTTTATGAGGTAATCGGTGAGGCTGTGGATGACAGCTATATTGCAGAGCTTAAGAAGCAGGTTATTCATCAGGATGCCATTGATGCGATGAAGAGTGGGCTGAAAATTGTTTACAGTCCTCTTCATGGAACAGGAAATATTCCGGCAAGACGTATTTTAAGAGAGCTGGGATTTGAAAATGTATATGTGGTAAAGGAGCAGGAGCTTCCAAACGGTGACTTTCCTACAGTATCTTATCCGAACCCAGAGGCAGAGGAAGCGTTTGCTTTGGGGCTTAAGCTTGCCAGAGAGGTTGATGCCGATCTTGTTTTGGCAACGGATCCCGATGCCGATCGTCTTGGCGTATATGTAAAGGATGCAAAGTCTGGTGAATATAAGGTTCTTACTGGGAATATGTCGGGTTGTCTGCTTGCAGATTATGAGATTAAGGAACGCAGAGCGGTAAAAGGCCTTCCAGATGATGGCTACCTTATTAAGTCTATTGTTACTTCAAATATGGCAAAGGCGATTGCAAAGGAATATGGAGCAGGATTTATTGAGGTTCTGACAGGATTTAAATACATAGGACAGCAGATTCTGGGCTTTGAGCAGTCCGGAAAAGGCAGCTATCTCTTTGGATTTGAGGAAAGCTACGGTTGCCTGATCGGCACCTATGCGAGAGATAAAGATGCGATTGTGGCAACAATGGCGCTTTGTGAGGCGGCAGCATTCTACAAGACACAAGGAAAAACTTTGTGGGACGCAATGTTAGATATGTATGATAAATATGGCTACTATAAGGAGGATATTAAATCTGTTACGTTAAAAGGAATTGAAGGGCTGGAAAAGATTCAGGAGATTTTGGAAACTTTCCGTAAGAATCCGCCAATACAGGTTGGGGATTATAAGGTTTTAAGTGCAAGAGACTATCAGACTGGCGTTATCAGGAATGTTGAGACTGGTGAAGAGACACAGACAGGGCTTCCTGCATCAAATGTATTGTATTATGATCTTGCAGATGATGCATGGCTGTGCGTAAGGCCTTCAGGAACAGAACCGAAAGTGAAATTCTATTATGGAATTAAAGGAAGTTCCCTTGAAAATGCAGATAAATGTTCCGAAAAATTGGGCAAAAAAGTGCTTGAAATGATTGATGCAATGTTATAAGGTAAGAAAATATTAAAAACCTGTAAAATACAGATAAATGCGCGTAAAACCGTGAAATTACCTTGACAAATATTTTGAAAACAGTTATAACAGTAACTGAGACGTAAATGTCTAGAGATTAAAACAAGAGGAGGAAATTAATCCATGAACAAAACAGAATTAGTAGCAGCCATTGCCAGCCAGGCAGAGATTTCTAAAAAAGATTCTGAAAAAGCATTAAAAGCTTTTGTTGATGTAATTACAGCAGAACTTAAAAAGGACCATAAAGTTCAGTTAGTAGGGTTTGGTACATTTGAGACAAGCACAAGAGCTGCAAGAGAAGGAAGAAACCCACAGACAGGAAAGACAATGAAAATTGCAGCTTGTAAAGCTCCAAAATTTAAGGCTGGCAAAGCATTAAAGGATGCTGTTAATGAGTAATCATACACAGAATTAACGGAAGTAGAGAGGTCTCGGTCTCTCTGCTTTTTTTATCGGAGGAAAAATATGAGATTAGATAAGTTTTTAAAAGTATCCCGTTTAATAAGGCGGAGAACGGTTGCCAATGAGGCATGTGATGCCGGACGTGTTCTGGTAAACGGAAAAGTAGCGAAAGCCTCAGTGAAGGTAAAAAAAGGAGATATTATTGAAATCCAGTTTGGAACAAAAGCAGTAAAAGTAGAGGTCCTTGACATTCAGGAGACAACAAAAAAAGAAGAAGCAAAGGACTTGTTTAAATATTTGTAATAAATTGCAGTAGCCTTTCATATGATTATTAAGAAAGGTTGTGATACATATGGAAGAAAGAACAGTCGGAAAGGCTCATAAGCTTGTTGTAAATAACCGGAAAACAAGTATGGTTACAGGAGTGCTTGATGTGCTTTCTTTTGATTTGAACGAAATCCTGTTAGAGACGGAGCAAGGAATGATGATGGTAAAGGGAACGGATCTTCATGTCAATCGGCTGAGCCTGGAGAAAGGGGAAGTAGACCTTTCAGGAAATATTGATAGTATTTCGTATTCTGATGTGCATGCCAGTGCAAAGCAGGGAGAGAATCTGTTCTCCAAACTGTTCAGGTAATGAAAAATGCCGGGAATTGAAAAGGAAGTAATTGTATTTGTGATAGCGGTTCTTTCAGGAGCAAGTGTCAGGCTGGCATATAAATGTCTGGGATGCTTTCGGGAGATTGTGAAGCACAGCCTTGCTATGATGGGAGCCGAGGATATGATATTTTGGATTGGCGCCGCGATATATCTGTTTATACAAATTTACCAAACAAACAGTGGTAGAATCAGGTGGCATTTTATACTAGGTGTTGTGATTGGTGCTGTTTTGATGTCGGTTTTTGTAAAAAAGTCAGAAAAAATTTGGGGAATTTTTTTGCGTAAAAAGAGTTGATAATCAATGGGAAAAAAGATAATATAAGAGTGTTCCAGGGGAGTATAATCTGTCGGTGAGGGAGCCGGCATAAGGGTGATTAATATGAAAAATGTAAGAAGCAAGAAGCGCAGAAGGCGGCAGAACCGTCATGTAAACCGGAATAAGCGGAGCATGCTTGCAGTCAGTGCGGTGATTGCGTTATTGATGGCAGTAGTGTCTGTAAATGCAATGTCTTTACATGAAAAGGATAGAACATATCAGGCACAGGAGATAGAATTAAAAAAGCAGATTGAAGAGGAAAAGGAACGCTCTGTCCAGATAGATGAGCTGGAGAAATATGTGGGTACAGATGAGTATGTGGAGGAAGTTGCAAAGGACAAACTTGGTCTGGTGAATGAAAATGAAATTATTTTTAAGGCAAAGTAAAAAGCAAATGTGAAGGTATTATGTTATAACGTAATGTACGGAAGAAAAGCTTCGGGTAGGATGCCCGGAGCTTTTTTACGATTTTCCAGATGGGGACAGGGTTTTTTTAATCTGGGACGTAGTAAAATTAATTTTACTACGTCCCCAACATAGAAAGGGAGTATAACAAATGGCGGATATTAAGGAGAAAGAAATTTTTCTGAATCCATATGTAATTCAGATGGACAAGCTGGCAGATTCGCTGGGGCATTTATCCAATATTTTTTTAAAGCTTACGGATTACAGGATGACTTTTACAAAGGAGGAGAATGAGGACATGTTTCGGCGTGTCACGGAGAAGGTATGTGAAAATTGTGAGAACAGGGAAGCATGCCTGGGGGAGAGGCGGCTGAATACTTATCATATGATGTATGAGATATTATGTGCGGTGGAGGAGTACGGTGCTGAGCTTAACGTTGAGATTAAAAGACGTCTGCAGAAGCAGTGCATTCTGGCACCCCGTTTTTTAAGAGAGACGCTGGAGACTTTTGAAGGGGCTAAGCAGAAGCTTGTGTGGAGTAACAAACTGGTTCAAAATCGGGAGGGCTATGCTAATCAGCTTGAAAATTTTGCAAAAACAATACGATATACAACACGGGAGCTGGATGCCGGAATTTTTGAGGACGAGCACCTGGAAAAAAAGATAAAAAATCATCTGAGAAAATCGGGTGTAAAAATGTTATCCTCTGTGTTTTATATTACTCCAAATGGTAAATATGAAATTCATCTTACAATCAAGGCTTCAAAAGGACATGTGATTCCGGTGAAGGAGCTGGCGGCAGAGGTGGGGGGGATTGTCGGACGTGTAATGATGCCCGAACAGGGAGAGCGTCCTATTGTTGGGGATGAATACTGCACGGTCAGTTGTGTGGAGGGGGCAAGATTTCATACGCTGCAGGGAATTGCCAGGATTGGAAAGGATTGTGAACAGATATCCGGAGATACGTTTCTTATGACGGATCTTCCTGGAGGGAAGAAGGGCGTGGCTCTTTCTGACGGAATGGGCGCGGGTGAAGAGGCATTTCGGGAAAGCACAATGGTAGTGGAACTGTTAGAGGAGCTTTTAGATGCCGGGTTTCCGGTAAAAACTGCAGTCCAGCTTATGAATACGGCTCTGGTTATCGGACGCGAGGAGGTCCGTTTTTCTACAATTGATGTAAGTTTATTTGACTTGTACAGCGGTGAGTGTGAGTTTGTTAAGGCAGGTGCGGCAACTACCTATATTAAGAGAGAGAAAGAGGTGGAAAAAATCCATTCTGTAACACTGCCGATAGGGGTTATACAGGATATAGAAATCGATACGGTGACAAAAAAGCTGGAATCCGGAAATTTTGTTATTATGGTAACGGACGGAGTCATTGATGCGCTTCCCACCGGGCAGCAGGACTGTATGATGAGCAGGTTTATCTCGGAAATAGAAATACAGAACCCCAAGGAGGTGGCGCATCATATTTTAGAAAAGGTTTTGGAATGCTCCAGCGAATTGCCGGTAGACGATATGACGATATTAGTGATAGGGATATGGAAAATCTAAAGAAAACTTGCATTTTTTGGGAAAATTCTATAATATTTAGGTAGACGGCACTTACACAGAGGGGTTTCCTGAATGTATGAGAAGGTTAAGCAGTATATAGAAGAGCAGCATATGATTGAAGAGAAGGACAAGGTTATCACAGGCGTATCGGGAGGAGCAGATTCCATATGCCTTCTTTTCATACTTATAAAGCTCATGAAGGAGCTGGGCGGCGCGATTCATGTTGTACATGTCCATCATGGCATACGTGGGGAGGAAGCGGATCAGGACGAAGTATATGTACGAAAACTATGTGAGCAGAAAAAAATCCCGCTTACGGTGTTTCGGGAAAATATCCCGGTTTATGCACAAATACATGGTCTTACGGAGGAGGAGGCCGGACGTGAAGTAAGGAGAAATGCGTTTGAAAAGGTATTAAAGGAGCAGGGAGGAACAAAGATTGCTCTTGCGCATCATATGAATGATAATGTGGAGACTATGTTATGGAATCTGTGCAGAGGCACCTCACTTAAAGGACTTGGTGCAATTGCCCCCGTGTCTGGCGTATGGATCCGTCCATTGTTATGCGTGAAACGGGGAGAAATTGAATCATATCTGGAAAAATGGGGAATATCTTATTGTACAGATGCAACGAATATGCAGAACACATATACGAGAAATAGAATCAGGAACGAAGTTATTCCTTATTTGGAAAAGAATATTAATGAACAGGCAGTACTTCATATGGCAGAGACAGCAGAGCAGATGAGAATTCTTGGGGATTATGTCCGGCGGGAAGCAGTTCACCTGAAAACAAAATGTACGTACAGGGATACCTGGGGGAGACTTATTCTGGCACAGAAGAGCTTTCAGGATACAGACCAGGTACTTCGTTCGTATGTACTTCATGAGATTCTCTGTGAAGCAGCAGGATACAGAAAGAATATCGGGGCTGTTCATGTAAGGATGATGGAGGAGCTCTTAAAAAAGCAGGTGGGGCGTAAGGCAGCGCTTCCCTATGGAATTACAGCGGTCCGGTGTTATGAAGGTATATGCTTTGAGAGAGAGAAGGAAGCGGGAAAAGCAGCGTTTTCTGAAGGTAAATTTGGTTTTAGAATATTAGAAAGAAGGGACGCACCGAAAGCATTTCCGAAAAACCCCTACACGAAATGGTTTGACTATGATATAATAAAAAATACTGTAAAAATAAGACACAGAAAGCCCGGTGATTATCTGACAATAGACAAGAACGGGAATACGCAGAAGCTTAAACAGTATTTTATTAATGAAAAGATACCCCGGGAGACGAGAGAGAAAATCTGGCTTTTGGCAGATGGCTCCCATGTTATTTGGATTGTAGGGTACAGACAGAATCAGATATATCAGGTTACGGAAAAAACTACACGGATTCTGGAGATTGAATTTTACGGAGGAGAAAATGATGGCAGAGACAATAAGCGTTATGCACAATGAAGAGGAAGTAGCGAAAAGGATTGAAGAGCTGGGGAGACAGATCAGTAAGGATTATGCCGGAAAGCAGGTACATCTTATATGTGTTCTGAAGGGAGGCGTATTTTTTATGTGTGAGCTTGCCAAAAGAATTACAGTGCCGGTGTCTATGGACTTCATGAGCGTCAGCAGCTATGGCGATGGGACCTCGTCAAGCGGTGTGGTTAAGATAGCGAAGGATCTTGACGAGCCGCTGGAGGGCAAGGATGTTCTCGTGGTGGAGGATATCATTGATTCGGGAAGAACGCTGTCCTATCTGCTTGAGATTCTTTCAAAACGTCATCCTAGCAGTATGAGGCTTTGCACGCTTTTGGATAAACCGGACAGAAGAGTACGGGAGGTAAAGGTGGATTACACAGGTTTTGAGATAGAGGATAAATTTGTGGTAGGGTACGGACTCGATTATGCACAAAAATATAGAAATCTACCATACATCGGAGTTGTAGAAGGTGTGGAGTAGAAAGGGGCTTAAGTAGATTGAATACGAGGAAAAACAGAGGGATCGGCAGCGGAATGCTGCTCACACTTATTATATTTTTATTTGCCATGCTGTGGTTTACGAACAGATTTGAGCAAAGAGAAGATGAGATTACCTGGAAGGAGTTTGAAAGTCTGGTTTCTTCTAATAACGTCAGAGACGTTGTTATCACACAGAACAAAGCTGTACCGACCGGCCGCGTGGAACTCACGGTAAAAGGAAAAGAAGGAGAGGAGCTCCGTTATCTGTATGTGTCGGATGTAAACGAGATCCAGGAGTACCTGAAGGAGAAGAAGATTGCATATGAGATGCCGGATATTCCTCAGGATAACTGGTTTGCCACATCCATCCTTCCGGTGTTGATTACAGTTGGTGCGCTCCTTGTCATTTTCTTTCTTATGAACCGTCAGGGCGGGGGAGCCAATGCGAAGGCCATGAACTTTGGAAAGAGCAGAGCCCGCCTTAGTACGGACAGAGATAAAAAAATCACTTTTGCCCAAGTGGCAGGACTTCGGGAAGAAAAGGAAGAATTAGAGGAGATTGTGGATTTCCTTAAGGCTCCGAAGAAATATATTCAGGTAGGAGCAAGAATCCCCAAAGGAGTTCTTCTTGTGGGTCCTCCGGGAACCGGAAAAACGCTTCTGGCTAAAGCTGTTGCAGGTGAGGCCGGCGTACCGTTTTTTACAATTTCGGGTTCTGATTTTGTAGAAATGTTTGTAGGTGTAGGAGCATCCCGGGTAAGGGATTTGTTCGAGGAAGCAAAAAGAAACGCTCCGTGTATTATATTTATTGATGAGATTGACGCTGTGGCAAGAAGAAGAGGAACAGGCATGGGCGGCGGACATGACGAGAGAGAGCAGACGCTGAATCAGCTCCTTGTAGAGATGGACGGGTTTGGCGTGAATGAGGGGATTATTGTCATGGCAGCAACAAACCGTGTGGATATCCTCGATCCTGCGATTCTCCGTCCAGGCCGGTTTGACCGTAAAGTTATGGTTGGAAGACCGGATGTGCAGGGCAGAGAGGAGATTCTCAGGGTACATGCAAATGGAAAGCCATTAAGTGAGGAGATAGATCTTAAGCAGATTGCCCAGACGACAGCGGGATTTACAGGTGCGGATTTGGAAAATCTGCTGAATGAGGCGGCCATTATCGCGGCAAAGGAAGATCGTATGTTTCTCTTACAGGAGGATATCAAGAAAGCATTTGTTAAGGTTGGTATCGGCGCGGAGAAAAAGAGCCGTGTAATTTCCGATAAGGAAAAGAGAATTACTGCATTTCATGAGGCAGGCCATGCAATTTTGTTCCATGTTCTTCCGGATGTGGGACCAGTGTACAGCGTGTCGATTATCCCAACCGGCGGAGCAGGCGGATACACTATGCCGCTTCCGGAGAAGGATGAGATGTTTAATACAAAAGGAAAGATGCTTCAGGACATTACGGTGGCGCTTGGCGGACGAGTAGCGGAGGAGGAAGTGTTTGACGATATTACAACAGGAGCCTCCCAGGATATTAAGCAGGCCACAGGGCTTGCAAAATCAATGGTTACAAAATTTGGCATGTCTGAGGAAATCGGTCTTATCAATTATGATGACGACAGCGATGAAGTTTTTATTGGAAGAGATCTCACGCATACGCACAGGCGTTATGGAGAGGGCGTTGCTTCCATGATAGATAAGGAAGTAAAAAGGATCATTGACGAGTGTTATAATAAGGCAAAGGATATTATCCATAAGTATGACGATGTACTCCATGCCTGTGCAGATCTACTGCTGGAGAAGGAGAAAATATCAAGAGAAGAATTTGAAGCGTTATTTGCTGCAGACGATATAAAAAACACCTATTTAGAAGGGGTTGATGGTCATGAAGAAACAGGCGTTATTCTGTGATGGTACGGATGCTTATGTAATACCACCGCAGCCGGAAAAGAATCAGGTGGTTAAGCTGAGATTCCGCACGGCTAGGGGAGAGAGCCTGCGGGTAAGGCTGCTTACTGCATTCGGCGCTTATGATATGGATAAGGAAAGGTCTGCGGGTGAGTTTGATTATTATGTAATTAGATGGAGCCTGAATGAAAGACCCTTCCGATATAGCTTTGAAATCCGGAGCGATGAAGAGGTATGTTACTTTAACAGATGTGGTGTTTCAAAAAAAATTGTAGAATTTTATGATTTTATCATTGTTCCAGGATTTTCAACACCAGACTGGGCGAAAGGTGCAGTCATGTATCAGATCTACACGGACCGATTCTATAATGGAGACACTACGAATGATGTAGAAACGAATGAATATTTCTATATCGGCGGTTATAGCCAGAAGGTGACAGACTGGAATAAATACCCGGATAATATGGGTGTGCGCGAGTTTTACGGAGGGGATATTAAGGGAGTTATTGAAAAATTAGATTATCTGCAGGATCTGGGGGTGGAGGTTCTATATTTTAATCCTCTGTTTGTTTCTCCATCCAACCATAAATACGATATTCAGGATTATGATTATATTGACCCTCACTATGGTGTTATTGTAGAGGACGGCGGGGAGGTACTGCCTGACGGAATCACGGATAATGCGAAAGCTTCCAAATACCAGAGGAGAACAACGGATATACGGAATCTGGAAGCAAGCAATCAGCTTTTTATAGAGTTGGTAGAGGAGCTTCATAGAAGGGGTATGAAGATTATTCTGGACGGTGTGTTTAATCATTGCGGCTCTTTTAATAAATGGATGGACAGAGAGTGCATCTATGAAAATCAGGAGTCGTATGAGCCGGGAGCTTATATCTCAGCGGACAGTCCGTATAGAAGTTACTTTAAATTCTATGAAGAGTGGTCTGAAAGGTGGCCGTATAATACAAGCTACGACGGATGGTGGGGGCATGATACACTTCCTAAGCTGAACTATGAGGATTCACAGGCGCTGGAGGAGTATATTCTTGGAGTTGGCCGTAAGTGGGTATCTCCTCCATTTAATGCGGATGGATGGCGTCTTGATGTGGCGGCGGATCTTGGCAGGAGTAATGAATATAATCATTATTTTTGGAAGAAATTTCGTGCGGCGGTGAAGGAAGCAAATCCGAATGCAATTATTTTAGCAGAGCATTATGGAGATCCCGGAGAGTGGCTTCAGGGGGACGAATGGGACACCGTAATGAATTACGATGCATTTATGGAGCCGGTAACCTGGTTTCTTACCGGGATGGAGAAGCACAGTGATGAAAGCCGGGACGAACTCATGGGCAATGCAGATCATTTTGTTGGTTCTATCACTCATCACATGTCAAATATGCTGACACCATCCCTTCAGGTGGCTATGAATGAATTGTCAAATCACGACCATTCCAGGTTTCTTACAAGAACCAATCATATGGTAGGAAGAGCAGAATATCTGGGGCCCCGCGCAGCAGGCGAGTATATAAATGAGGCTGTGATGAGGGAGGCTGTTGTGATACAGATGACATGGGTGGGCGCGCCTACGGTATATTACGGAGATGAAGCAGGTCTATGCGGTTTTACAGATCCTGATAACCGCAGGACTTATCCGTGGGGAAATGAGAATCAGAGGCTTTTGGCATTTCATAAGGAAATGATACGTATTCATAAATCCTATCAGGCGTTGCGTACAGGTTCTCTTAAAATGCTCACATGGCGGGAAAATATTCTGTCATATGGGAGATTTCTTAATGGAGAACGGATTATTGTAATTATAAATAATAGCAGTGAACGGGAAGAGGTGACGGTTCCGGTTTGGGAGGCTGAGGTTCCGCTTCAATACCGGCTGCGCCGGCTGATGTATTCCTATGCGGATGATTATATAACGGAGTGTGAAGAGTATATTGTAAAAGAAGGAAATGTGGTTGTGAATATGGGTGCATATTCTGCCCTGATTTTGGGGACGTAGTAAAATTAAAAATACTACGTCCCAGATTAAAAATACCCTGTCCCCATTTATTTTGTCAGGACTTCTACCCCCTGTTCTGTAACCAGAACCATATATTCTATCTGCGCGGAAAGCCCGTTATCTTCGGTGTATACGGTCCATCCGTTGTCTTCATCTATAAAGAAGTCTGGCCCTTCCTCATTTATCATAGGTTCAATCGTAAACATCATACCGGGGACCAGAACCATTTCGGAGCCTTTTGGAGTGACGTAGCTTACAAAAGGTGTCTCATGAAATTCCAAGCCTATTCCGTGACCTCCAATATCTTCTACCACAGAATATCCGTTTCTGCGTGCATGGGAATTGATTGCATAAGCAATATCGCCGAGATGCCCCCAAGGCTTTGCGGCCCGGAGTCCTCGTTCAACGCATTCCCTTGTTACCCGTACAAGCTTTGCAGCACGGGGAGATACTTTTCCGATAGTAAACATGCGAGACGCGTCTGAATAATATCCGTTTAAAATAGTAGAAACATCCACATTTAGTATATCGCCCTCTTCTAATATTTCGTTCTCGTCTGGAATTCCATGACAAACAACGTTGTTAAGAGAGGTACATACACTTTTAGGGAATCCTTGATAGTTAAGCGGTGCTGGAATCCCCCCATGTTCTGTGGTGAAATCATACACTAGCCTGTCAATTTCTTCCGTGCTCATACCGGCGCGGATATGTGCTTCCACATGGTCAAGCACAGCAGTGTTTAGCGCGGCACTTTTTTTAATTGCTGCGATCTGCTTAGGCGTTTTGAGAAGAGAACGGTCTGGAACAATATGTCCTCTGGCGGCAAGCGACCATAGTTTAATGTCTAATTTATCCAAGTTATAAGCCTTCTTTCTAAATAAATAAGTATTACTTACTTTAGTATAACACAGTTGGGGACGTAGTAAAATTAAAAATACTACGTCCCAGATTAAAAATACCCTGTCCCCATTGTTTCAAAAAGAAAAATAAGGTATACTATATCTATGCGGTAAGTGTCTAAATTGTACCGGAAGTTAGGAGGATGGAATTATGTTGAGAATCGGTATACTGACCAGCGGCGGCGACTGTCAGGCTCTAAATGCAGCTATGCGGGGAGTTGTTAAAGGGATTTATTCCAAATGCAAGGAAAACGAGGTGGAAATCTATGGATTCCAGGAGGGATATAAGGGGCTAATTTATTCTAATTTCAAAATGCTGACATCCAGAGATTTTTCGGGAATTCTGACAGTGGGCGGTACGATTTTGGGGACATCCAGACAGCCGTTTAAGATGATGCGGGTACCGGACGAGAATGGGCTGGATAAGGTTGAGGCTATGAAGCATACGTATCATAAGCTGAATTTAAACTGTCTGGTAATACTAGGAGGAAACGGGACGCATAAGACAGCCAATATGCTTCGGGAGGAGGGGCTGAATATTATTACGCTCCCGAAAACGATTGATAATGATCTCTGGGGAACAGATATGACATTTGGTTTTCAGAGTGCGGTTGATATTGCTACAGATACGATTGATAAGATTCATACAACGGCAACCTCACATAACCGTGTATTTATTATTGAAATTATGGGACATAAGGTAGGATGGGTGGCTCTTCATGCAGCGATTGCAGGAGGTGCGGACATTGTACTGCTTCCTGAAATACCATATGATATTGATGTTATTGTAGATGCGATTAATAAACGTAAAAAAGCGGGAAAGAGGTTTACAATCATTGCTGTTGCAGAAGGAGCTATTTCCAAGAAGGATGCAAAGCTTTCAAAGAAAGAGCTGAAAGAAAAACAGGCAAAGAAGAAATACCCTTCTGTAGCTTATGAAATGGCGGAAAAGGTTCAAAAGAGAACGGATCAGGAAGTGCGTATTGCGGTTCCGGGACATACACAGCGGGGAGGTTCTCCGTGCCCATATGACAGAGTTCTATCTACAAGGCTTGGTTCAGCGGCAGCAGAGGCAATTCTAGACGGAGATTTCGGCTATATGGTAGGAATTAAAAATGATAAAGTTATCCGTGTTCCTCTTTCCGAGGTTGCAGGAAAGCTGAAATACGTGGATCCTGAGTCGGATATTATTAAAGAAGCAAAGCTTTCGGGAATCAGTTTTGGAGACGAATAAGAATAAAGGCAGAGGTGTGAGTAAATGTCATACATGGCATTATACCGGAAATTTCGTCCGGATGGATTTGAAGATGTAAAGGGACAGGATGCCATTGTGGCAACACTTAAGAACCAGATTAAGTCAGACCGTATCGGACATGCGTATCTGTTCTGCGGGACCAGGGGAACAGGTAAAACTACTGTAGCGAAAATATTTGCTAAAGCGGTGAATTGTGAGCACTCAGAGGATGGAAATCCCTGCGGTGAATGTGAAATATGCCGTTCCATAACCGCTGGGAATTCTATGAATGTGATTGAAATAGACGCGGCGTCTAATAATGGAGTGGACAATATCCGCGAGATTCGGGAAGAGGTTTCCTACAGACCGACAGCGGGCAGATACAAAGTCTATATTATAGACGAGGTGCATATGCTTTCTATTGGGGCGTTTAATGCGCTCCTTAAAACACTGGAGGAACCGCCGGAGTATGTTATATTCATTTTGGCGACAACAGAGGCGCACAAGATTCCAGTTACAATTTTAAGCCGATGTCAGAGATATGATTTTAAACGTATATCTATTGAAACGATTTCTGTAAGGCTTATGGAGCTGATTGAAAAGGAAAAATGGGATGTGGAGGAAAAGGCAGTCCGCTATATTGCTAGGATGGCAGACGGCTCGATGCGTGATGCGTTAAGTCTGCTTGATCAGTGCGCCTCATTTTATATCGGAGAGCTTCTTACCTATGATCATGTACTGGAGGTACTGGGAGCAGTTGATACAGAAGTTTTTAGCAGACTTTTAAGAGAACTTCTGAAGTTTGATGTAAGCGCAGTGATTGAAACGGTGGATGAATTGGTGATGCAGGGAAGGGAGCTTTCGCAGCTTTCGGCAGATTTCACATGGTATTTGAGAAACCTTCTTTTGGTTAGATGCTCAGATGATATGGAGGAGGTGCTGGATGTTTCCACGGAAAATCTGGAGAGGCTTAAGGAAGAGGCAGTTTTGATTGAAAATGACACTCTTATGCGCTATATACGTATTTTTTCTGACCTGACAAACCAGCTCAAGTATGCATCACAGAAGAGAGTTCTTTTAGAAATTGCACTGATTAAGCTGTGTAAGCCTCAGATGGAGGCAGGGGCGGATACGCTTCTTGAGCGTATCCGGGCAATTGAAAAGAAGCTTGAGGAAAATGTGCTTTATTCTGCACCCTCGAAAGAAAGAGCAGGACATTTGGATAAGCATTCAACAGGTCAGGAGCAGAAGACTGAGCTGCCTAAGGCGCTAAATGAAGATGTGAAAAGAGTAGTGAAGGAGTTTCGGACAATTGTAAAGGATACATCTCCGATGCTGCGGACATATCTTAAAAAAGCACGGTTAAGCGCAGGAGAAGGAAATCGTCTGATGATAGTGCTGCCCGATGAAGTGAGCGCAGGAGCAGTAGGAAGTGAGGAACATAAAGAGGAGATCAGGGGGCTCATTGCCGGGAAGACAGGAAAACAGATGGAATTGGATGTGTGCTGTGTGGAGGAAGGACACAGGTTTGAGGATAGTTTTATTGACATAGAAAAAGTAATTCATATGGAAATAACGGTGGAGGACGATTGATCATATTTATTAATGTCAGCCGAAAAACAGGAGGAGAATAAAATGGCAAAACGCGGAGGATTTCCGGGTGGTGGAATGCCGGGAAACATGGCAAATCTTATGAAGCAGGCGCAGAAGATGCAGCGCCAGATGGAGGAACAGGCAAAAGAGCTGGAAACAAAGGAGTTTGCTGCCACAGCAGGCGGCGGCGCGGTAGAGGTAACTGTATCCGGAGCAAAGAAAATACTTAAGGTAAAGCTTGATGAAGAAGTTGTAGATCCAGAAGACGTTGAAATGCTTGAAGATTTGCTTGTGGCGGCTGTCAACGAAGCGCTTGAAAAAGTAGACGCAGAATCGGCGTCTGCCATGTCTAAATTTACAGGCGGAATGGGTGGCGGCATGCCAGGACTGTTTTAGATAAGGAGTTATCTTCATGGATTACTATAGTAACCAGATTCGGAAATTAATTGAAGAATTGTCCCATCTTCCGGGAATAGGAACAAAGTCAGCGGCAAGGCTGGCTTTTCACTTGATACATATGCCGATACCAGATGTAAAGCGGCTTGCCGAAACAATGGTAGAAGCAAGAGAAAATGTACGGTATTGCCGGGAATGCTGTACGCTTACGGATCAGGAGCTTTGCCCGATATGCGCCAATGAGGGCAGAGATCATAAAACCATTATGGTGGTAGAAAACACACGGGATTTAGCGGCGTATGAAAAAACAGGAAAATATGAAGGGGTATACCATGTTCTTCACGGCGCTATCTCTCCAATGCTTGGAATAGGTCCGGGAGACATTAAGCTGAAAGAGCTGATCAGCCGGCTTGAAGGAGAGGTAGATGAAGTTATTGTGGCAACTAATTCAAGCCTTGAGGGAGAAACAACTGCAATGTATATCAGTAAATTGATAAAGCCCACGGGCATCAAAGTCAGCAGGATTGCCAGCGGAGTGCCGGTAGGAGGCGACTTGGAATATATAGATGAAGTGACGCTCCTCAGAGCGCTGGATGGGCGTACGGAACTATAATCCGGGACAGGGTATTTTCAATCTGGGACGTAGTAAATTTAAATTTACTACGTCCCCAATTGGAATTGGAGGTAGAAATATGAACCGAAAGAAGGTTACATCTACGGATATTGCAAGAGCCGCGGGGGTTTCCCAGTCTACGGTGTCGATGGTGCTGAATAAGAAGTATAATGTTTCATTTTCCAGAGAAACAGTTGAGAAGGTTGAGAAGACAGCAAGAGAGCTGGGGTATGTGCCTCAGAAAAGGAAGGCCTCTAAGAGCGGTAAAAAGGAGAAGCTGTTGGTCGTGTTTTGCCCCAATCTTACGAATCCTTATTATGTAATGCTGCTGCAGGGAATCGAATCCCGTGCAAAAGAGCAGGGATACGCACTGTTTGTATGTGATACACAAAGGGACCTTCGTATGGAGGAACGTTATCTGAAAATGATGTGGCAGATACGGCCGTTTGGAATTATCTATATGTGTAATCCAAGTCATTGTTTTCTGGGACTTGTGGAGGAACTGTCACGGGATATTCCGGTGGCAGTTATTAATAATCAGAATGAAAAGCTTAATGTGGATGCTGTAGAGCTTGATAATTCCAAGCTTGGCCGTCTAATGGCAAAGCATCTTCTTGAGTTTGGACACCATAGGGTAGCGTATATTGCTCCGCCCCTTACAACACGGCAAAAACAGCGTTCCAAGCGTGTGGAAGGATTTCTTAAGGAATACGAAAAAGCGGGACTCAGGGAAAATGTCATTATTAAAGCGGCGAAAGAAGAAATTGACAGGGATATCGCACATATAGATTCGGAGTATATGATTGGATACAGCCTTACGAAGGAGCTTTTAAGCGAGACAAGAGATATTACGGCGGTGGTTGGACTAAATGATATGATTGCATTTGGTATTATGGACGCTCTGCATGAGGCGAAGCTTAAGGTGCCGGGAGATGTGTCAGTGATGGGATGTGATAATACGTTATTCTCCCGGCTCCACAAGGTAGGACTTACAACCATTGAGCATTTTGTTATTTTTAAGGGCAGGGATGCCTGCGATATTATTATGAAAAAAATAGCGACTCACACGGTAAAATATTCTGAAATAGAACCAATCAGCACATATCATGTGGAATATGAGCCAAGACTGATTATGCGTGGGACAACCTCGTATGCAAGGCATAAAAAAAATAAAAATTAATGTAATTGGAACGATTATTAATAATAATTATTTCGATTTTCCTATCTGGAATGAGTTTGGTTTATAATTATTTGATAGAATCCTTGTGTATATTTATAAAAATTCAGCAGAAGGTAAATGGTTCTAATTAATAATTTATAAATATTAACAATTATAATTACTGATGAAAATATCTGTCTATTGACCATCGGTCTGATTATAAGATATAATTTTTTTATACAAATATTATGTATGATACGAAGAAATAATTAAGGAGGAAGAAAAGGCAATGAAATTTTTTATTGACACAGCTAAGGTAGAAGACATTAAGAAAGCGAATGATATGGGAGTTATCTGTGGTGTGACAACGAATCCTTCTTTGATTGCAAAAGAAGGGCGAGTATTTGAAGAGGTAATTGCGGAGATTGCGTCTATTGTGGACGGACCAATCAGCGGAGAGGTAAAGGCAACAACAGTTGATGCAGAAGGAATGATTGAGGAGGGACGCGCAATTGCAAAGATTCATCCGAACATGGTTGTAAAGCTTCCGATGACGGCCGAGGGCCTGAAGGCCTGCAGACAGCTTACCAAAGACGGGATTAAGACAAATGTTACGCTGGTTTTCACGTCTAATCAGGCGCTTCTTGCTGCAAGAGCGGGGGCAACCTATGTATCGCCGTTTCTTGGCCGTCTGGATGATATTTCTGTAAGGGGTGTGGATTTGATTGCAGAGATCGCAGAGATTTTCCGTGTTGCAGGAGATATTGATACTCAGATTATTGCTGCCAGCGTAAGAAATACGATGCATGTGACAGATTGTGCGCTCGCAGGGGCAGATATTGCAACTGTACCGTATAAGGTTATTGAGCAGATGACACATCATCCCCTTACAGATGCGGGAATCGAAAAATTCCAGGCAGATTACAAGGCTGTTTTCGGAGAATAGGAGGCGTTTTTATGAATAAATCAGAGCTAATGAAGACTGCAAATGAGGTGCGCAAGGGAATCATAGAAGCAGTTCATAGTGCAAAGTCCGGTCATCCGGGCGGTTCCCTGTCTGCAGCAGACATTTACACCTATCTTTTTTTTGAGGAGATGAACATAGACCCCCGGGATCCAAAAAAGGCGGACAGAGACCGTTTTGTATTGTCCAAGGGACATACGGCCCCTGGTTATTATTCCGCTCTGGCACACAGAGGATTTTTCCCGGTAGAGGATTTGAAAACACTTAGAAAGACAGGCTCCTATCTGCAGGGACATCCGGATATGAAGCATATACCGGGTGTTGATATGTCCAGCGGTTCTCTTGGACAAGGGATATCTGCAGCAGTAGGTATGGCTATTTCGGCTAAGATTTCCGGTGATTCTTACAGGGTATATACGTTGCTGGGAGACGGCGAAATACAGGAAGGACAGGTATGGGAGGCATCTATGCTTGCGGCCCACAGACATTTGGACAATCTGGTTGTGATTGTAGATAATAATAATCTTCAGATTGACGGGGCTATTACAGATGTAAATTCCCCATATCCGATTGATAAGAAATTTGAAGCATTTAATTTCCATGTAATTAATATTGACGGAAATAATATGGATGAAATCGAGGCCGCCTTTAAAGAGGCAAGAGAGACAAAAGGGCAGCCGACGGCAATTATTGCTAAAACGGTGAAGGGAAAGGGAGTTTCCTTTATGGAGAATCAGGCGTCGTGGCATGGTACGGCTCCAAATGATGAGCAGTATGGGATTGCAATGTCAGATTTAGAGAAAGTGGGTGAGTCATTATGTCAGAAGTAAAGAAGATTGCAACAAGAGAAAGCTATGGCAATGCCCTGGCAGAATTGGGAAGAGAGCATGAGGATATCGTTGTGCTGGATGCGGATCTTGCAGCGGCAACAAAGACAGGAGTATTTAAAAAGGCATTTCCCGAAAGGCATATTGACTGTGGCATAGCGGAATGTAACATGATTGGCGTTGCCGCAGGACTTGCCACAACAGGAAAGGTTCCCTTTGCAAGTTCTTTTGCAATGTTCGCTGCAGGGCGTGCTTTTGAACAGGTTCGGAATTCCGTAGGATATCCCAGATTAAACGTTAAGATCGGTGCCACTCATGCAGGCATTTCCGTAGGTGAAGACGGTGCCACTCATCAGTGTAATGAGGATATTGCTCTCATGAGAACAATCCCGGGTATGGTGATTATTAATCCGGCAGATGACATTGAAGCAAAGGCGGCAGTGAAGGCAGCTTATGAGTATGTGGGGCCGGTATATATGCGCTTTGGACGGGCGGCAGTTCCAGTGATTAATGATTGTGAGGATTATAAGTTTGAGATCGGTAAGGCAGTTACGCTCCGCGAAGGTACGGACGTAACCATTATCGCATCCGGGCTTACAGTATCGGAATCCCTTGGCGCGGCAGAGAAGCTGGCGGCAGACGGGATTAGCGCAGAGGTAATCAATATGCACACAATCAAACCGTTAGACGAGGAGGCGATCATAAAGGCGGCGGTCAAAACAGGCAAGATCGTGACGGTTGAGGAGCATTCCGTAATAGGTGGTCTTGGAAGTGCAGTATGTGATGTAGCTGCCGGGAAAGCGGCTGCCAGAGTAATGAAGATTGGTATTCAGGATGTATATGGAGAATCAGGACCGGCAAAAGAGCTGATTAAAAAATATGGACTAGATGCAGAAGGCATTTATGAAAAAGTAAAGGCATTTGTATAAACAGGTAGAAACAGAACAGAGGGGAGATATCCTAAAAATATCTCCCCTCTGTTTTTTAGTATTTATCATTATTGTTTACAAATGGTACAGTCGGAGGCGCCGATTTATATACGGGTTTTTCTGCCGGTGCTGTAAAAGAATCATCATTCGTGTCTGAGTAATCAATTTCACCCACAACATTTGAATAATCAGTACTGTCAGCCGCAGAAGGTGAAGGCGCTTTATAATCGGAAGAAGAATAACTGGAGGAGGTATCAGTACTAGTACTGTATGATATCACAGGTTCTTCCGGTTCACTGCTGATTTCAACAGGCATTGAAATCGCAGAGCCTTTTAAATGAAAGCGTCCTACTAAAGTTTTAAGAAGGCTGGACTGACTAAACAGCTCTTCACTGGCAGCAGCGCTTTGCTGTGCAGTTGCAGAGTTGGTCTGTATAACAGAAGATATCTGATCAATGCCCTGTGTAACCTGTTCCAAAGCTTCTGCCTGCGTATCTGTAGCCTCTGTAATTTGAGCCATGTTAGTTTCAATGAGCTGTGCGCTTGAAACAACTTTCAGCAGTGATTTTTGTGTATCGGATGCAATCTGAGTACCTTCTGCTACAGCGGTGAGAGAATTGCCGATCAGCGCCGTAGTATCTTTGGCAGCCTCTGCACTTCTTGAAGCAAGAGTTCTTACTTCGTCAGCAACTACTGCAAATCCCTTACCGGACTCTCCTGCACGTGCTGCTTCTACAGCGGCGTTAAGAGCCAAAATATTGGTCTGGAAAGCAATGTCTTCGATTGTTTTAATAATTTTTTCAATCTCACTGGAACAGTCGTTGATTTTAGTCATAGCGCTCACCATAGATTCCATCATGGTATTGCTGTTATTAACCTCCGCTCCCGTTTCTGCAATCAAATTGTTAACATCACGCGAATTATGAGCAGTCTGATTTACCTGATTGGACAGTGTGCTCAGTGTTGCAACTAACTCTTCAACAGCGCTTGCCTGTTCAGTTGCTCCCTGACTGAGCGCCTGAGCGCCGCTGGATACCTGATCGGATCCGCTTGCAACCTGTGAGGAGGCTTCTTGAATCTGTCCCAGAGTATCATTTAAAGAGCTGATAATTTTAGCTCCGGAGTCTTTAATGGATTCAAACTCTCCGAGATAATTCATATCCATTTCAACAGTAAGATCTCCTGAAGCAAGAGAATCCATTCTGGAGCATATATGTGTAATGTATCCGGATAAGGTCTTTAATACAAAACGGAGATTCTCAGCCAGGACACCAAGCTCATCTTTTGACTTATATGTAACCTCACTGTGCATGTTCCCCTGTGCCATAGCCTTGACAGCATTTTCAATCTCGGCAATCGGACGGATAAGTCCCTTTGTAATTCCGAGAGATAATATAATCGTTAATAAAATACTAATTGCTGCAAGGATATATTGAACAAGCATACAGAGCTTTTTCATTGATGCGCCGGAGGAATAATATTCATCAGCCAACATACCGCCTTCATCAATAACATCCTGAAGCGCACTTTGGAGTGAAGTAGCAGCAGGATCATATTCTTCATTCATCATAACGATTGCCTCTTCCATATCTCCGGAAGAGATATATTCCATTGCCTGCTGCCTTGCAGCAGTAGTTTTCTGTGCTGCGGACTGTACGGACTGCAGCAGTGCAGAATCACCTTCATAGTTTTCTGCCAGAGTATCAAGGGCAGCGGTAAGATCCGAAACATCCTGATTAATATTACCCAAAATGGACTGCATTGCAGCGGCATCACTGGTAACGCTAGCACGGTATACATCCAGTTCAATCTGTCTCGATCCGGACTGCGCTTCTAATGCAGCTTTTACCATTGGATAAGGAACCTGATAAAAATCTTCCAGACCTCCGAAAATGCGCCCCATTCCTATGGAAGACACAATAACAGCAATGATGTAAAGGAAAAGCACAATACTATATGAGACAAACAAACGATTTCTCACTTTTAGATTTTTAAACACGTTAATCCCTCCTAATATCCCTTATTCTGTTTAAATACATTCCCTGTGCATTCTCTTCTATTTTATACTGTATTTGAAGGAAAGTAAATAACCGTTTGTAAATTTCCTGTCATTTTTCGTGGAAATATGAGATATTACATTATTTACTTGTTTTCAGTGATGAATACATAGCAACGCCAAGTATCACAGTTCCGCCGACAATCTCTCTGATACCGGGTATTTCTCTGAGAAACAGCAGGGCATAGAAAATCCCATAGACAGTTTCCATACCTGATATGATTCCGGCAGTCTGCGCACGAACCCCTCTTTGTGCCGAAACATAGAGAGAGTAGGCAAATGCTGTGCAGATAAATCCGACAAACGCTACGCCCGCTGCATCCTGTATGCGCCAGGATACTTTAACAATGAAAAATGCCGGAAGAAGAACGATGGCAGCAGTACCCTGTTCGTAGAGACAAATAATTCTTCCCGAATAGCGTATGGAAAAATAACGATTTGCCAATGTCATAACCGCATAGGTAAAGCTGCAGACCATACCCCAGAAAATTCCGATGGTAATATGATTTTTCATAGAAAATTCCGGAATGGTAATCAGGACGCCTATGAAAAGGATAACCGCACTCAAAATACTCTCTCTTTTCAATTTTTCATGAAAAACAACGGGTTCCAAAAAGGTCAGGAACAACGGGAAAGTGGAAAATGTAATTGTCCCGATTGCTACAGAGGAGACCTGTATAGATTGGAAAAATGTGGTCCAATGGACGGCCATAACAGCTCCGGTCAGAATGATCAGTCCATAATCTTTTCTTGAATGCAGTTTTAAGGAATCTTTCTTTATGAATGCAATCACAAACAGCAATATGGAGGAACAGACTACCCGGCCCAGCGCCACTAGGACTGCCGGTATCTGGACAAACTGTGCGGTAACGCCCGACAATCCGAAAAGCATGACAGCGATATGTAAATATAAGATATTTTTATTAAAAGTATGATTTGTTCCCATTAATATTTCTTCCTTAATCTATATTCCCGGATATTTGTGTCAATGGAGTTTAGCATATGCGGCCCGTAATGTCAAGAAACTGTAGAAAACTGTAACGTAAAAAATATTTAAAATAGGATAAGACGGCAGCGCAAAATAGCATATATAAATATTTGTATTGACAATATAAATAAGTAAAGCGATATATGTAATCTGTTAATTAGACATTATATCACAACTAAACTATAATTAATTTAATTTATTATTAAATTTTATGAAAAATAACAGGAGGTAAATCATGAAAAAAAGGAGTGAGGTAATCTCTGCTATTTTAGCAGTGATTATGACGGTTACCTGCTCGGTAGGGATGGGGATTACGGCAAGAGCCGATACATGCGGCGGTCTGGAACCGGAAGACGTATACCAGCCATCCTCAGAGGAGGTAATTCGAGACCCGATACTTCATTGGGCAGTGCGTTCATCCATGAATGCCATTAAGGGGAATGTAACATTGACAGCAGATATGGTTGGCGATAAATCAGTGAATTATATCAACTATGAACTGTGTGCGCACCCGGAAGATTTTGAGACAGAAGCATGGAACGGCAAGCCGTTTTGGATTGAGAATCTGGAAGGTCTCCAGTATGCGAAATCTTTAACGAAGATTGACATTGCGTATACGTCGGCAGTTGAAGGAAAACGGTTATCAGATCTGTCTCCGCTGTCGGGATTGACACAGCTGCAGGAGGTAATTCTAAAGCAGGACGGAATTGATGATATTTCAGCCTTGAGTGAACTGAACAATCTGACTAAGCTGGATGTCTCGGGTAATCGGGAGATTGCAGATATTTCTGTAATTGAAAATATGACAAAGCTTGAAAGCCTGAATGTGGCATATAATAAAATACAAAATGTAAAAAATTTAGGTAAGCTTGAAAATCTGACATACCTTGACATTTCTTATAATAATATCTCAGAATTGCCGGAACTGTCAAAGTTAAAAAAAGTATATTTTCTGGATGCAGCCGATAATCAGTTGACAGATGTGTCTGGGCTTTCCGGCATGACAGAACTTCAGACGTTAAATCTCTCAGGAAATGAAATTAAAGATATTACGCCCCTTGCAAATCTGCTGAAGCTGGATAAAAGGAATACCATTCTTCCGGATGAATCTAAGAAGGAGGATCTCTTTGCAGCAATTGAAGTAAATAAGCTATTTACTTTATTCAATATCAGTAAGATGACGGAATCAGATCTGATAAACGTAAGAAAGGCGCTGGATGCATATGACGGGCTGACAGGGGAGCAGAAAACGTATATAGATGAAAGACGTGTCGAGGCGGCACGTTCCAATAAAGTAAAGGTAGAAAACGGCGGGACAGCCGAATACTACCCAGAGTATGATGTGGCCGGAGAGCGGCAGCCTGTACTGAACCGGCTGGAGATTGCGGTTGTTGATAAAAATGGTGTCCCCCTTGCTGACGTGGAGTTTACGAAGACATTAAAAACTCCTTATGTAGAGGACTACAGGACAGTAAGGACAGATTCTTCAGGACAGCTGCTATTGACACATACGACAATTGATCCTTTGTATGATGAAATTATTATCGCTCCGGCAGGGGATGCCTATGTGGCGGAGCCTGCGTCTATTACATATACGGTGGGATTCGGTAATGTTACGGCTACAGTGAACGGCAATCTGGCTACAGGATTGGAGGATTTAAAATTTATCTTAATCCCGAAGGATGAATATGTAGACAAATCGGACCTGGAAGAGGCGCTGAATGAGGCAGAAATGGTTGAAGAGCCATATAAATATACAGAAGCCAGCTATCAGAGTTTTGAAGAAGCATGGAGAATGGCACAGGATGTGTTTGACGACGTGAACGCGGACAGCGCTCAGGTGGCTGCTGCTGCGGCTGATTTAAAAGAAGCGATTACCAATTTGGAAAAGATGGATATTCTCACAGAGTTGAAGCTTATTGTAAAGGATGAAAACGGGAATCTTTTTACACGTCCCTTCAAATTCCAGATCAGAGTACCGGTTACCGGAGCAGAGGCATGGAATCAGCTGTCAGACGCATATACAGGCGAGGCGTACCTGAAGGCTTCACCAGGCTGGGAGACCGGAAAGGCATGGGAGGTTCTGGCTTGCGTAGAGGAGCCGTATGATGTAGAGCCGTTTACTGTAACAATTGGTGAAAAAGACGGAAAGAAATATTTTAAAACCGTGGACGGTACAGAGGTTTCTGTTGATTTTGAAAAGGAAGTAATTGTAAAGCTCCGTGCAGACGGCGCTCCGGCTAAGGACAGTGAAAGAAAGCCGGACAGTACGGTTTTAATGAAATATATTGACAGGGCAAAGCAGTTTAGCGGCAGCAATTATACGCCGGCAAGCTTTGACGTACTTCAGACAGCAGTTACGGCCGGAGAGGAGGCAGCGGCTAAGGAAAATGCGACACAGAATGATTATAATGCGGCAGCGGCGGCAATTAGGCAGGCAGAGGCAGCTTTAACAGAAAAAGCGAATAAGGCGGATCTGCAGAAGGAAATTAATATGCAGTACAGCTATCCTGAAGAGCATTATACTGAGGGAAGCTGGGCGGAGTATCAGAGTAAGCTGGCGGCAGCAGAAGAAATCTATCGAGACGGCAACGCAGTACAGGCGGCTGTAGATGAAGCATGTGCGGCCCTTCTTGAGGCAAGAAATTCGCTTGTAGTAAAAGCCGATAAAACAGCCCTTGGCGAAAAGCTTAAGGAAGCAAAGGAGTTAATCTCCGAAGATTACGAGAGTGGATTTGAAGAACTGCAGCAGGTAATTGCAGCGGCGCAGGAGGTTTACGATGACGAAAACGCTGCCCAGGAACAGATCGATGCGCAGGTATCGGCGCTGACAGAGGCGGTTGCCGCTCTGGTAGAAAAGAAGGATCCTATAGAGGCGGATTATGCTTGCTATCCAAGTATGTTCCGTGCGAAGGTCATGGATGAAAAGGGTAATCCAATATCAGGAGTAAGCTTTACGGCATGGATCGGAGACAGGAAAGATGAAGAAATGTCAATTGTATCGGATTCCAATGGTATCATTTCTTATCTTACTTATGGACCGGAACAGTATGGAAATACGGTCTATGTACGACTTGCAGACGACAGATATATTACAGAAAATGAGCACTCTTTTACGGTTAACAACAGTACTTATTTTGCAAGCATTAAAACGATTGACGGACAGCCGTATGAAGACGGAATTAAGCTGACATATAGATTGAAGACACAAGGCGGTGATAAACCGGAGCCGTCGGATAAGATATTATCCGATGAGACAACCTTCCGCGCACAGGTTGTGGATGAAGCAGGAGAGCCGGTGGATGGAATTACGTTCAAAGCAATTCCAGATGATAAGCTTGCAGACACATATACAATGATAAGCAAAGAAGGCGTGATTGAACAGCCGGTGAGGGGCATGGACTTTGCTCTTACGTTTACGGTAAGTCTAGAGAAGGATCAGGAAGCAGGAGACGGAAAGAAGTGGAGCTGCAATACAATCCATACATACAGTACAAACGGGAGCGCGGTTGTAGCGCCAAAGATTATCAAGATAGACGGTACTCCCCTTGCAGAAGCAGGAGAAATAACATTCGAATTAAAGAAATCTGAGGTAGAAATTATACTGCCGCCTGTGAACAAGAAAGAACTGGAGGCTCAGATTCTATCCGCAATTTCCTATGAAAATACGGCAGAGAAATATACTGCCGGCAGTTATGGGGTATTTGAAGATGCGCTTGCAGAAGCCAGAAGAGTATATGGGGATATGAAGGCAACCCAGGAACAGGTAGACGCTCAAGTGAAGGCATTGGCAGAAGCAATTGCCGCGCTGGAGGAAAAGCCTGCAGATGTAGATTATGCCTGTGAACCGGGACGCTTCCGCGCAAGGGTCGTTGATGAGGCCGGAAATCCGATTGCAGGTGTAAGCTTTAAGGCATGGATCGGCGGGACGGAAGATGACACGATCGTATCAGATGCAGATGGAATCATTATTTGTTATACATATGGACCGGCACAGTATGGAAATACGGTCTATGTACGACTTGCAGACACCAGATATACAACGGAAAGAGAACATTATTTTACTGTAAATAACGGCACATTTATTGCAAGTATTGCAACAATTAACGGGCAGCCATACAAAGACGGAATTCAGCTTACCTATACACTGAAACCGGCAGGAGGCAATATCCCGGCAGCCACAGATAAAAAAGAGCTGGGGGATCAGATATTCTTTGCGTCTTCCTATGAAGGCAAAGGGGAAAACTATACCGCTGACAGTTATGCGGCATTCGAAACAGCGCTGGCAGAGGCGAAGCGTATATACAGCGATGAGAATGCGGCCCAGGAGCAGGTGGATAAGGCCGTTCAAAATTTGAAGAGCGCCTGTGAAGGTCTTGTTCCGGCAGAGAAAGCGGTTGTTTGCGACGAGCATAGCATACGTATTCAGATTGTGGATGCAGAGGGCAATAGAGTAAAGGAGAGCATTCCATTCTCAGTTGCTCTTGGCAGCGGATATCCCATAACTATGTACAGCCGTAACGGAATAGTGGAATATGATCTGAGTACTGCAGATTATGGCGCGCAGAAAATTGCTTTTTCACTGAAGGACGGCAGTGTGGTTCTTGATGATGGCAGGGAATATAACGCTGTACCTGAACAGCATGAGTTTACAATTGAGTCCTCAAGCTTTGATGTATTTATTTCTAAAATTGACGGGGAACCATTAGAAGGAACAAAAGAGGTTAGATTTGTCCTGAAGGAAAAGGAAGTAACAGAAGTTGTGGACAAGAGTGCCCTTGAGAAAAAAATCGGAGAGACGAAGCAGATTGCACAAGGAAATTATACAAAAAACAGCTATAATGCTTTGCAGTCTGAGATTGAAAGGGCAGAAGCTGTTTATAATGATGCGGATGCAGCAAAGGAAGCAGTTGAAGAGGCAATCATGGCATTGGATTCTGCAAAAAATAATCTGAAGATAGTAACAGGCATGCGGACGCTGACAATTCCGGTTACAAATCAGGATGGCAGCGCTGCATCTGCAAATACAAAATTTATAAGATATGACACGAAATACATGGTGGACAATTCTATTTATGTTAGGGACGGAAAACTGGAATGGCAGCCTGGTTCATACGACGGTGGCGATTATGAACTTTATCTGCCGAATGAATCCGCATATATTGCTACGCCGGGTATGATGCAGATTCATGTCGGAGATGAAGACGGAACACCGGTAATTGATACCATTAATGGACAACCGGCGGCAGAGGGAATGGCAGCGTTTATATTATCCCCAAAGGGAGCGGACAGCTGCGATCTGCTGACTTTCCGCGCATTTGTACAGGATGACGAAGGCAATGCGCTGGAGGGAATTGTATTTGACGTCAAAAATGGTGATCCGAATGTTATGATTTCTGATGCAAACGGTATGATTCAGTATTCTGTTACGTCATGGGATACAGATACAACCATGACAGTAAGTCTTAAAGAGGGACAGGGATGGCTCAGTGATCAGTCTGTGAATTTTACAGTTATTACGGATCCCTCCGATCCCAGCAGAGGGATTATTGGAGCGATTAATGAAACGGCATTTACAGGAGGCGAAAGAATTGACTTCCGTCTTGCAAAGGAAGGTGAAGTGCAGAGGGCTGATAAGACAGAACTGCAGAGAATCATGGAGGAAGCCGGAAGACTGGACGAAGCCAGATATACAGAGGATAGCTTTGGGAAGGTAAGGGAAGAGCTGGAAAAGGCTGTAAGAGTGCTGGGAAATGAAAAGGCGACTCAGGAGGAGGTAGACGGACAGATGAGCGCACTGGCGGGTGCAATAGCAGGGTTAGTTAAAAAGCCGGTGGATCCGCCGACCGTTCCGGTAACACCTTCTGAACCCACAGCTCCCAACATTCCTCAGAATCCGGATTCGCCGACTGTTCCGGTAACCCCATCGGCCCCGGCGGTTTCAACCACTCCTGCAGCAGGAACAGTAGGTACAGCAGGTACGGTGCCGGCCGCAGCGTTTGCAGCAAGAGTGATGAAAGAAGTTACAGACGGGGAGGTGCCGCTTGCAAATACAAGGCTTCAGGAGCAGTCTGAGGACAAGAATGCCCAGGGCGCAAAGGAACAGAAAAAAGCGTTGGTTACAGAAAATAAAAAGATTGAAGATGAGAAAGTACCGCTTGCGTCTGGAAAAATTTCATCCGGAGGTTTTAAAATGATTCCGGTTCTATGTATTATTGTTCTGGCAATTCTTCTTCTTGTTGTTTATATGAGCAAAAGAATGAGGAGAAGGTAAATTTATATAACTGAAAACGCTTATATAAAAGGGGACGCTTCGCAGGAAGCGCCTTCTTTTTGTTCATCTGTCTTAAAAATCGGTTATACTTGTAACAAAAGATATTCTGTGTAGTCTAACTTATAACAGAGGAGGTGAGATGCCGTGGATTTTGAGGAAGTATATAGCTTGTATTTTCGGGAGGTATATTTGTTCATTCTGGCTATGAGCAAAGATGCAGAAATTGCCGAGGAGATCACGCAGGAAACATTTTTCAGGGCATTGAAGGGCGCCGATAAGTTTAAACATGCCTGCTCTGTGAAAACGTGGCTGTGCCAAATAGGAAAGAATACGTATCTGACATATTTAAAAAAAAGAAAGCGTCTTATAGGTGAGGAAACGGGTTCTGCCGGGGTGGATACAAGGGACCGGCAGGGGGAAGCCCAGAGCCCCGAAGCAATCTGTTTAAAAAAAGATGAGGCGCTTTCGATCTATAAGGTTCTGCACTGTCTTGAGGAGCCCTATAAGGAGGTCTTTACACTACGGACACTGGGAGATTTGTCTTTCAGAGAAATCGGAGAAATCTTTGGACGGAAGGAGGGGTGGGCACGTGTCACGTATCATCGGGCAAAGCTTAAGCTTCAGGAGTATGTGAAGGAGGTATAGAAGATGAGTAAGATTTCATGTAATGTTATCCGGGATTTAATGGTATTGTATGAGGATCATGTATGCAGTGAGGAAAGCAGACAGATGGTTGAGGAACATATTGCAGAATGTGAGGAATGCTATAAACTTTATCAGATGACAGAGGAAAAGCTTCCTGATATTTCGCTGAAAAAAAATGGAAGAGAGAACGATGTGAAGAGGAGTATAAATGAATTGCAGGAAGTAGCCAGACGTGCATGCAAAAAACTGGAACGCAGGATTACTTACCGGCATATTCTGGCGGTTTCCATTCTGCTTGTTGTGATGGTGATTGTATCGTGTGTATGGACGGAATGGCTCAGATATCAGGTAAATGTGGTCCCGGCAGAGGATGTTCAGGTGACAGAGCTATATGAACTGAAGAGCGGGGACATTTATTGCACATTTGCATGTAAGAATGCCTTCTCATATGTGAATACCGGCGGGATTAAGGTCCCGGAGGGAAAAAGATATGAGGCCTGCGGAGACGGATGGCAGGAAATTTATTTTCAGTATGACAGGCTTTTTGACGGTTCTGCCCATGAACAGTTCTCGGGGAATGAGGTCAGCGTCATTTTTCCAAAGAACAAAATGCTGGAAAATGCTGAAGAGCAGAATTGCGCCGCCATTTACTATGGAAGGAAGGATAAGGAGGATAAATTTCTTGTGTGGAAGGAAGGACAGGAGATAAAACCAGCGCCGGAAAAGGTTGAGTATTATGTGCAAAAGAATATATTTATGCCTGAAGAGGATAACTGGTATCGGTATGGAGAGGCAATCGTGGTTCAATGGGGGCTTCATTAGAAATTAAGGTATATATTTTTTATTGTTGAAGGTAAAGAAAAATGATATAATTATAATATGTGAGAGTCCCTGGGGTCAAAGCTCCGGGGATTTTTTGCAACAGAAGGGAGGACATGCATGCTTCAGGTTACTTATATTTATCACAGCGGTTTTTGCGTTGAGACAGGGAACAGTTATTATATATTTGATTATTACAAAGGAAAGCTTCCGGTTCTTGACAGGCAGAAAAAGGTATATGTTTTTGCAAGTCATTTTCACCATGACCATTATAATCCAAAAATATTCGCGCTGTTAGAGCAGCAGGGAATTCCCAGGGAAAATATAGAGGCAGTGCTGGCGGCGGACATTCGAAAAAGAAATTATCCGGAAGGCATAAAGGCGATTCGTGTAAAGGGGAACAGGGCCTATGCGCTGTCTGACGGAACACAGGTGGAGACCTTATATTCTACAGATTCAGGAGTGGCTTATCTCGTTACTTCCGGGGATGGCGTGCTCTATCATGCCGGAGATCTCAATGACTGGCGCTGGGAAGAAGAAACGGAGGAATACAATCATAATATGACAGCCCGTTTTCGCAGAGAAATCGACAGAATAGAAGGACGTAAGATTGACACAGCTTTTCTTCCGCTGGATGTGCGTCAGGAAAGAGATTATGACAAAGGCATGCTGTATTTTCTTGAAAGGGTTGAGACAGAGCATGTTTATCCGATGCATTATTGGGAGCATCCGGAGGTGATTGAAAAGTTTTGCGGAGAACATCCGCAATACCGCGATATTATAAAAAATACAGAAGAAGCAAAGAAATAATTTTGTTTACAAAGAGGAATACAGAGAATGAGCGGGAAAAAGTATGAGATGCCTGTGTTTTCAGGGAGGACAATACGCCAAGCAAGAACATATGCCTTGATTTTTGGTATTGTATGTATGTTTCTTAATATTACCGGAATCAGGAAAGGGATGGGATATCTGTTTGTACCTGCCTTTGCCGTAGGTCTGCTTTTGAGCTGGCGGGAAAAAAACATAATGAAACGGTGCATTTGGAATTTTGAGGAAGAAGGGGTGCGCCGTAATATTTTTGGATTTGAAAGCTATGTGTCCTATGGAGAGATGAATGAGGCTCTGCAGAGCAGAAAGGTCAAGATTACCGCAGCGGCATTTAAGGTTCCGAGAATGAGAGGGTATATTTCATTCCACTATGAAGTGGGAAATGATAAGGCTCAGAGAGAAGTGATGGAAAGTTATAAATTTCTTTCAAAAGCCTTATGCATGAAAATTCCGCCGTTGTCACTCAGGGTTATCCAGCATATGGATCGGAGCTTTTACTATAAGCGCGACAGAAGGAATTGCGTTCTTCTTATGATTATATCGGCCGTTCCAATGATTTTTGTGGCGGAAGAACGGCTGCTGGCAGGATTTTTGTTTGTAGGACTTGGGCAGCTTGCTCAGTATGCAGTGCTGGGATCTCTATTTAAGGGGATTTATTTTGGGAAAAAGGTGGAAAAGAGAATTCAGGATATGTTTATACCGTATACGAATGTGGAACTTAGAAAGGTAAGAGTCTCGTATATCCGTATGATACTGGCAGTAATTCTCTCGGCGGCGGCGAATCTGTGCTTTTTATTTGCGGGATGGAGGTGGATGCAAAAGTGATCCGGGAAAAATGGTATGAATGGAAAAACTGGAGGGGCATGGTCCACACGACATGGAATCCTAAGGATCCGGGAGTAATCAGAATCCACATGATTCCTCCGAAGTTTCAGCTGTTTCGTTTTGTTCCGTCAGCAGTAATTTTAAATGGGAACCAGATCATACCGGTAAATGAATCATGGGCGATTCTTTTAACAGAATTTATTAAGCAGTTAAACCGGTACGGAGACGGCGAGATGCCAAAGGAGGAGTTAGAGAAAATTATTCAAGATACATGCAGGAACATAAGAAAGGTATTTCCTTATACGGACGAGGAGATGTTCCGCGAGGATTTATCGGTTATTGCAGAGGTTTTTGAGGATATTGCCAGGGGCCGGAAACCGGAAGCAGATATCGGACAGATGAATATCGGCTCCTATGCGCCGTATATGACAGCGCCCCATCGCATGGATCTTATGGTTAGCGCCATGGAAAAGGGAGGACGGTGGAACTGCAATCAGCATTGTATTCATTGCTACGCTGCAGGGCAGCGCCACGCCGGCGGGCGGGAGCTGTGTACGTCGGCATGGAAAGAGATCATTGAAAAGTGTAAGAAGGCCCGCATTCCGCAGCTTACGTTTACCGGGGGCGAGCCGACGCTGCGGGAGGATCTGCCTGAGCTGATTTCCTCGGCGCGCTGGTTTGTAACGCGCCTTAATACGAACGGAGTGAGGCTCACAGAGGAATACTGTAAAAAGCTTAAGGAGGCTGAGCTTGATAATGTGCAGATCACCCTTTATTCGTCAGAGCGGGAAGCACATAACAGACTGACCGGAGCCGCGTATTTTGAGGAAACGGCGGCAGGAATTGAGAATGCGCTTAAAGCGGGGCTTTCGGTAAATGTGAATACTCCTTTGTGCAGGGTAAATGCAGCGTATATAGAAACGGTAAAATTTTTAAAAGGTCTGGGAGTGGTTTATGTAACCTGTTCGGGAATGATACCTGCCGGAAATGCAAGCACGTCCGGCGCTGCGGCCTTGAGGCTTTCGGAAGAGGAAATTACGGAAGCTGTGGGTCGGGCTTCAGAATACTGCCGGGAGAATGGGATGGAAATACAGTTCACATCTCCGGGGTGGATTGCGGAGGAAAATCTGATTAAGATGGGGCTTGAGATCCCCTCCTGCGGCGCTGCTTTAAGCAATATGGCAATCACGCCCTCGGGAGATGTAGTGGCATGTCAGAGCTGCCTTGACAGGGAGACCTTTGGAAATATGCGAGATACAAGGTGGGAAAAGATTTGGAATCATCCGTCCTGTAAAGTATACCGGGAATATTCTCGGAAGATGGAGCAGAAATGCCCGTTAGGACAATAACGGCGGTGATAAGTATGGATATTATAAGGAGAGGGATAATGAGAAAATATAGAAAGGTAATGCTTCTTCTGGTATTTGCTGTCATGCTGTCTGTGCAGAATATTTCTGTGCGCGCCGGCAAACCGCTGGACGAGATTGAGAGGGAAACGATTCACATTGACGTGCAGGAAGACGGCTCCATGTATATTACGTACGAAATTGACTGGAAGGTGTTGGACAGTACGAGCGAGGGGCCGCTGACCTGGGTGAAGATCGGCATTCCCAATGAATACGTAGAAGAATTGGAGTTTTTAAGCGGCAGTATAAGAAAGATCAGCTATTATGGATCCGGGGGCGATTATGTACGTCTGGATCTGAAACGGGAATACAAAGCGGGGGAAACTGTAAATATGAAGTTTTCCGTTCATCAGCACCGGATGTATGAAGAGGTGTCAGGAAATTACAGGTATCAGTTTACTCCCGGCTGGTTTGATGATATTTCAATAAAAGAGCTGAAAATTATTTGGGCGTATGAGGAAGGAACCGAAACGGACATGACGTTTTCCGATAAGGAAGGAGGATATATAAAGACCTATCACGGTTTGAAACCGAAAGAGAAGGTCACTGTTACCGTTGCTTATCCGAAAGCGCTTTATGAATTTCAGGATGATTATAGTTCAGTCTCCGTCGGAAAAATCGCGCTGACAATACTGGCGGCAGTTTCCGGAGTATTGGGTCTTATTATATATGCGGCAGTATTGTATGCAAGAAGAGATCGGAGAAAAGTCAAAGACAGCTATGAAAAAAACAGGGGCTTAGGGAGTGTGTATGTACATTCCGGCCACGGGAGATCCGGCCACGGCGGCGGATGCGCTTGTGCATGTGCCTGCGCCTGCGCGGGCGGCGGCAGGGCAGGATGCTCCAGGAAAGATTTCTTCTATGTGAGAATGAAAAAGAAACGGGAGTAGAAAAGGGACAGGGTTTTTTTAATCTGGGACGTAGTAAAATTAAAAATACTACGTCCCCAATGCACCGAAGAGGGTGCTTTTTTCGTCTAATAGGTGTAAAGCAAAAGAAAAATACCCGGGAAAGAGGGAGGTGAAGCGTATGGATATGCTGTTGGTGAAAAAAGCACAGAAAAATGATACAGATGCGTTTATACGTCTTATTGACGGTCATAAGACTGCACTTTACAAGGTGGCCAGAAGCTATCTGGGCAATGAAGAGGACATTGCGGATGTGATGCAGGATACTATTTTGTCTGCTTACGAGCATATTGGAGAATTAAAAACAGC
>CAOJQZ010000017.1 GCA_948441955.1 uncultured Lachnospiraceae bacterium
AAAGCCTGCTTAATGAAGGGGAAGATTAAGTTGTGGAAGAAGACAATATCCCTGCTTCAAGCGCAATCTGCTTCATATGCGTTACGGCATTCCGTTTGCGGTTATAGGCTGTAGAGTCAGATTCTGTTTTATTAAGCGCGTAATCAACCAAAGCTTTAATAAGCTCGGCATCCGATATTATGCCGGGGTCAGGATTTTCATTTGTGTTTTTTGAAATATCTGTCAGAGTGTAGGTAGTAAATAGCTTTGCATGTTTGATACATTCCGAAAAAACCCCTGAATCTACTACGATTTTAGAGAAGGCCCGGAGCGCTTTCCCAGGGGAGGAAAGTTCATTCTGGCTGGTCAGTACAACTATGAAGGAACTAGGGTATATATTTTCAATATATATGCTTTTAGGGTTAGGAGCATTACCTGAACAGAGATTATAGGCATCTGCGGCATCAAGGAGCGTCTGCCTGAACGGATCGCAGTTGAAACGGACATTGCTGTTGGCATATGCCAGCTGGAGTTTTATTGTATATGAGTAACTCATGATTTCACCTCTTTTAGAAATGTTAGCATAAAAAAGAAAAAAGATAAAGAAAATTTATGACTTTTGCTTGTAACTGAAGGCTAAATTTGATATTATTAAAATAAACAAGATAAATTAAATTTAGCACAAATACAAAAGAGATTATTTTTATTATATTTTCCGGGTCGCGACGAGGATGAAATCATAGGAATTTATGATGATATTACAGATTTAAAAGCCGCCTGTGAAAGGATTCTTGAAGATCAGGATCATGAATATGAAATACTGTTAAAGAATCCTTATACGAAACTTACGACGGGAGAGTTTAACAGAAATTCAGGAGAATTTGGGACGTTAGATCCAGAAAGCTTATGGGAAGAACAGCTGACTTAGATAAATATAAAAAGGTAAAGTATAGAATAGATGATGTCTGGCAGTATATGTTTTGGCATGATTATGTGTCAGAACAGAACGGAAGACTGGTATGTGACCGAAATTATTCACGGACAGCAGACAATGTAAAGGAAGAAATGGATATTTATTTCAAGGTGGAGGAAACAGCAGAAATCATGGAGGCGATGGGTACGAACTGGGGCGGATGGAATGAGTGTCCGGCATCTCATATTATGGCCGGGAAAATGAGGGAATGGGAAAGGGCATATGGAGCAGAGCTGACAGAAATATCCCATGACACGCTGGTGTTCCGGTGTCAGAGGAAATTAGAGGAAAAAGAAGCGGAGGCTTTGCTGCAGGACATTTCAAATTTCCCTTCGAACGCCCTGGATATTGCAGATTTTGAAACTATAAGGAGAAGGCTTATTGACGAGGGGACTTTTGCCTTGTGGTGGGATTAGAAGCCTTTCATTATCAAGGCAGCCTGCTGTTATATGGGCACCTGCATAACAGTGATGAGGAAATATATTTTCAGGAATGTATACGGGATATGAGGTGGAATACTGACGGGAATGTAAGGGCATATAATGTCGGCTGTATGATGCCCTGCATGGGATATGAACCGAGGACGCTTACAGAAATAATAGATTATCGAGCAGGCAGTGAGAGGTTAAACTATGAGCAGAAGCTATAAGAAAACTCCGATTAGCAAATATGGTGGAGACAGCCGGTTCGGCAAGCGGCAAGCCGGCAAAAAGGTCAGAAAATCAGACGGGAAACTGCTTTTAAAGGGAAGCCAGTATAAAAAGCTTTTTGAGACCTGGAATATTAATGATTTTGTCCAGTTTTACTCCTTAAAAGAAGCAGAAATACAGGAAAATATAGAGCGCTGGAAAAAGTATTTCTACAGAAAATAGTGAGAGGTATGAATAAGATGATTTATGCTATAAGTGACGTTCATGGATGTGTTGACGCATTAAAGGTGAAAATGAACTGGGTAAAGCTTTCCGGGGAAAACAGGATCGTATTTCTTGGCGACTATATTGATTACGGCCCCTGCTCTTTTCAGGTGCTTTGGTATCTTTATGAACTGCAGCAGAAATATGGAGCTGACAAGGTTATCGTGCTTAAAGGAAATCACGAGGCCATGTTTCTTGATTGGATTCATGAATACGGGAATCCGTATGCAGCGGAGACAGGAGAAGCTATGATTTTTAACGACTGGCTGCGTACAGACATGGAATACGGGTCGAATACTGTCCGGACGTTTATGACAGAGCGGCAATACTTATTTCTTGAGCAGATTGCCAGAACAAGCTCCTTTGAAACAATCAACAGGGAAGCGGCAGGCATGATACTTTCCCGGCATGGAAGCTTAATTTCATGGATGGATTGTCTGCCGGCTGTTTATGAAACAGATACGCAGATCTATGTACATGCCGGAATCGATGAGGAAGCAGGGGAGTACTGGAGATGGGGAACCTCTGATGAAATATTTTTATGGAAATATCCGCCTTCTACCGGAAGATTTTATAAGATAGTGATTGCCGGCCATGTAGGGACAGGGAGTAAGGAGCTTGCAGACGACAGAGAGTATCACGAGGTCTTTTATGACGGAGAAAGCCACTATTACATTGACGGAGGGGTATATAAAAAGGACGGGCAACTGCTTTTGCTTGCCTATGATGAGACAGAAGATATTTATGATTCTATTCAGGATAACGGTAGCAAAATCAGAACAGGAAAGGATACGGTAAAATGATTGAGCACAAAAAGATTGAAGTAACGGAGGCTGATTACGAGGAGATGGCAAGGCTTGCAGAGGATGTTATGCAGGAATTGTATATGAATTATTCGCACTACGACAGGGAGGGAAATGATATTCTGTCAAAATACATGCCTTATGAGGGGGACTTTGTGAAGGATGTTCTGCCTCTTGTCCGGGAAGAACAGGAGGATATGCTTAAGGAAGAGCCTTATGATGAGCTTTTATATGATTTGTTCAGAAGAGGAGACGATATTGGAAAGGTCCGGTACTATACACTGGAGGATATCAGGCCGTGGATAGCGCCGATTCTGCCAAAGGCCCTGCATTTATTCCGCAAGGGTACAGACTGCTGCGGAGAGACAGATTATGCGGCGGGTATTTCTGTGCCGGACGATTATCTGACAGCAGCTTTTGCCAGAGAGGTGCGGAATATGATGATGATTTTTGCAGGGCGGCGGCTGAACCGCGAGGGACGTCCCCATTATCTGCTTCTGTTAGAAGCTTGGGGCTGCCGTGACGGAGACGAGTGGATGGGAATTTATTATGACGATGAACATCTGCGTGAGGCATATGAGTCTGTGGCGGCAGAGCTGGAGGAAAAAAGGGAGGAATACAGAAGCCATGAAATAGCGATATATGAATTCAGTCCGGAAAAGGAAGACGCGCCTTGCGGCATGCAAAATACGGATTTTAGAGACAAATATATTATAGAAAAAAGGCAGGCAGTAAGAAGGGTAAAGCCGGAGGAACTACAGTGTTTTAAATAATATATATTCAGCAAGAGAGGAAAGGAGCAGCTGCGATATGAAAATAAACATAATGACATGGAATACACAATTGTATGAGTATGGTAACGCGTTATTCAAGAAAAGTATAGAGGATGGACTTATCACACTCAAAAAGCAGAAGGAGATTCTTTTAACACACCTGGAAAAGGAGAATTCCCTTGCTGTCTTACAGGAAGTTCCATATATGAGGAAGGACAATCGAACAGGGGAATGGAAAGAACATGAATTATTTACAGAACTTAAAAGAGTTTTTCCAGAAGAAAGATATAAGATGTGTTACAACGTTTCAAACGATCATCAAATTATAATGACAATTGTCGTGTCAAATAAAGGACTTGTGGAAAGAGCAGTGGGAGTGAATAATAATCGTTGTATTTCTTTCAAAGTAAAGGGAACAGGTTTGAATTTACTGGGAGTACATGTTCATGCCGGTCATGTGAATGAATTAAGAGGCTGGCTAAGCGAAAACGAGACGTTCAGGCCTAATATAATACTGGGAGATTTCAACGCAGGAAACTACGTGAAAGATAAGGGTGATGAAGAAATAGCGGAAAACAGACGGAACTATTTATTACTAACAGAAGGATATATTGATATATGCCAGGGAAGATATACATATCAAGGGAAAACACAGATTGATCATGTTTTGTTAGAAAATGGCAATAAATTTTGGGAAAGCTATTCCTATAAGAATGTCCATGTAGACAGGGGTATTAAGCTATCCGATCATTACCCCATATATTGTGAAATAGAAAGGAAATAGCTTCCCCTTTGCTGCCTGTGTCAGAAATTCATAATCCGCTCAAACATTTTATAGTTCGTGTCGTCCCTGGGCGGACAGTAAACGGCAAATTCGATAGCTTTGAAATTATGCCGTCGCTCCTTCACCACATTTTTCATTGCCCGCGCTACAATCCGCGGAGGATTTAAAAATGCTCCGCATCCAAAAGCGCCCAGAATCATCACTTCATTTTCCTCTGCCGCTGCGATATCAAGGATTCTTCGAAGCCGTTTTTCATGGATTGCCAGTAAATCTCTGTCCGTAAGCCGTGCCGGAGGATTTCCATCTTTAGGGTTTATGGAACCTGCGGGACGTTCCCGCAGGTTCGGAGCCGCACAGGTAATTATGTTTACCTTGTACCAGTCTGCTTCAGGCAGAAGTTCGGGATTCGCAGTATCGGATTTAAAAACCACAACGTCCGGTGTATAGATACAGTCATCATTATGAAGAGGATTTCCCCAGGCCCGGTGGGGGGAATAAAAGCCGTCCCACAGGGCTTTTTCATTCAGGTTAAAGTACAGGGTGGAACAGCGGCAGACAGCCTCCTCCTGGGCGCTGGAACCTTTGATAACACCGCCGCCTGGATTTGTGGCAGACGCAAAATTTAAGACGGCGGTTTTCTGCCCTTTGTATTGGGCAGCGGCCTCAAGGGTGCGTTTTTTCGATACCGTCAGCATGGACGGAGCCTCATATCTTTTTTTGGGATTGTCAGGCAATATTTTTTCTTTCGATTCTAATATAAGCTTTTGATTTTCTGAGGAATACCTTACGGCCTGTACTAATTTATCATTTGTTCGGCAAAGCCTCTCTGTATCCTGAAAAATAGTGATGTTTTCATTTCTTCCCATGTTTTAAACCCCTCTCAAACAACATTCTCTATAATAAGCAGTATAACACAAAACATGGACAATTGGTTAAAATTAAAACTTAAAAAATCACTTTCCAAACCTGTTGACATGTAGTATAATAGCATCACAATATCAATGAAGTCATTTCTGACGGTTATCCCCGGTTGGACAATATGAGATTGAAAGGATTAATTATTATGATGAAAGAAAAATATGAAACGCTGCCCCTTGCGACTTTAAAGGACCTGGCAAAGGCAAGAGGAATGAAAGGTATTTCAACAATGAAGAAGGCAGATGTTATCGAAGCGATGCTTCGGGAGGATGAAAAGGATAAGGAAAAAGAGCAGAAAGACCAGAGAGAACCAAAAGAATCAAGAAGAGAGCCAAGAGAAACAGTAAAAGAGCTGTCTGCCAATACGGGTGATAAAGAGCTCCACGATATTGATAAATTAGACAGTGGAATTATTGTAAAGGGAATACTGGAGGTTATGGCGGATGGATTTGGATTTATAAGGAGTGAGAATTATCTGCCAGGTGATAATGATGTATATGTGTCTCCTTCTCAGATTCGAAGATTTAATTTAAAGACAGGGGATATCCTTGAAGGACATACGAGAATCAAAACCCAGCAGGAAAAGTTCAGCGCTCTTCTTTATTTGACGAAAAACAATGGAATTGATCCGTTAATGGCAATGCGCAGGCCTAATTTTGAGGATTTAACACCAATTTTCCCGAATGAAAGATTAAAGCTTGAATGTGGACGGACAAGCACAGCCATGAGAATTATGGATCTGCTTTCCCCCATAGGTAAAGGGCAGAGGGGCATGATTGTATCACAGCCAAAGGCAGGTAAGACAACCTTGCTAAAGCAGGTAGCATTATCTGTACAGCAGAATAATCCGGAGATTCATCTTTTAATTCTTTTGATTGATGAGCGCCCGGAAGAGGTGACGGATATCAGGGAGAGCATTGAGGGCAGCAATGTAGAGGTTATTTATTCTACCTTTGATGAACTTCCGGAGCATCATAAGAGGGTTTCAGAGATGGTGATCGAGCGTGCAAAGCGTCTTGTAGAACATGGGAAAGACGTTATGATACTGCTTGACAGTATTACAAGGCTTGCCAGAGCGTATAATCTGACGGTGCCGCCCTCAGGCAGAACACTTTCCGGCGGTCTTGATCCGGCGGCGCTTCATATGCCGAAGCGTTTCTTTGGAGCGGCGCGTAATATGCGCCAGGGCGGAAGTCTTACGATTCTTGCCACGGCCCTTGTAGATACAGGAAGCAAGATGGATGATGTTGTATATGAGGAATTTAAAGGTACAGGTAATATGGAGCTTGTACTTGATCGCAAATTATCAGAAAAGCGTGTTTTTCCTGCAATTGATATCCCGAAGTCAAGCACAAGGCGTGAAGACCTGCTTCTTAACAGGGAAGAGCAGGAGGCCGTGGATATTATGCGCCGTGCGTTTAATGGAATGCGGACGGACGAAGCGGTAGATAATATTTTGAATCTGTTTTCCAGGACAAGAAATAATATGGAATTTATTCAATTGGTAAAAAAGACGAAATTAATCTAGACAATGAGGCGGAATTATGGTACAATAATAAAGCTGTTGAAAAATGAATAATATTGTATTTTGCAATAACTTTATAAAGAAGAGGTGAAGAACATGAAAGAAGGAATACATCCAACATATCATCAGGCAACTGTAACTTGTAACTGTGGAAATACATTTGTAACTGGTTCTACAAAGGAAGATATCCACGTAGAGATCTGTTCCAAATGCCACCCGTTCTACACAGGACAGCAGAAAGCTGCTCAGGCACGCGGTCGTGTGGATAAGTTCAATAAGAAATACGGAATGGGTAAATAAGCATGCAAGTATCGGGTTGAGGTTTTAGAATCTCAACCCTTTTTATCATGTTGTTAAAGGAGTATTTATGAAGTCATCCAATATTGGCGGTCAGGCTGTTCTTGAAGGCATTATGATGAAGCATAAGGATGAGTATGCGGTAGCGGTAAGAAAGCCTGACGGAGAAATTGTTGTACAGAAAGAGACATATAAAAGTATCGTAAAATGGGAGCAGCTTACAAAGATTCCATTTATAAGAGGCATATTTAATTTTATAGATTCCATGATTCTGGGGATTAAAACACTGACCTATTCTGCAGAGTTTTATGAGGAGGAAGAGGGAAAGACAGAGAATGAGGAGGCGCCGGCGAAAGCACAGGCTATAAGAAGGGAAAAGACGGAGAAGCTTCTTATGGCAGGCACGGTTGCCCTTTCAGTAGTTCTTGCCGTCTCTATATTCATGGTACTTCCTTATCTGTTGTCTTCCTTTTTAACCCCTTTTATTTCGTCCTATTTTGTACGTACGGTGATAGAGGGATTTGTAAGAATAGGAATTTTTATATTGTATATTTTGCTGGTTTCCAGGATGGAGGATATTCAGAGGACCTTTATGTATCATGGCGCGGAGCATAAGTGCATTAACTGTATTGAGCACGGACTTGCCCTTACTGTGGAAAATGTGCGGGCAAGCTCCAGACAGCATAAGCGCTGCGGAACAAGCTTTTTGTTTTTTGTAATGGCGATCAGCATTATTCTGCTGCTTATCATTCACGTGGAATCTCCGGTTATGCGCGTCATTATCCGCATTGCACTCCTTCCGGTTATTGCGGGAATTTCCTATGAGGTGCTTAAACTGGCAGGAAGGAGCGAGAGTCCGGTAGTGAATGTGCTTAGTAAACCGGGGCTTGCAGTTCAAAAGCTTACGACAAAGGAGCCGGATGACAGTATGATAGAGGTGGCGATTCAGGCGGTGGAAGCAGTATTTGATTGGAGAGCTTATGAAGCAGAGAATTTTGACACTGCAGAAGGCATATAGAGAAGGAACCGCTATCCTGGAGGAAGCAGGAATTGCAGATGCGCCGCTGGATGCGTGGCTTCTTCTGTCCTATGTGACAGGACTCAGTAAAGCCGCTTACTATGGAGATCCTGAAAGAAAAGTAGAGGAAGAAGACAGCAAGAGGTATTTTAGCTGTATTAAACGCAGAGGTCAGAGGATCCCTCTTCAGCATATTACCGGAGAGCAGGAATTTATGGGATATTCCTTTCGGGTTAATGAGGACGTGTTGATTCCAAGACAGGATACGGAGGTACTTGTGGAGGAGGCGTTAAAAAAGCTGAGGCCGGGTATGAGGATTTTGGATATCTGTACAGGCTCCGGCTGTATTCTTTTAAGTCTTTTGAAGAAGGGAAAAGAGAACGGGATAGAGGGATGTAAAGGCTTTGGTATGGATATTTCGGAAAAAGCGCTGTCCGTTGCAGAAGAAAATGCAGAGATACTTGAAATTCCCGCGGAATTTGCGCAAAGTGATCTGTTTGCCAAGGCTTCAGGTAAATATGATTTGATCGTATCGAATCCGCCGTATATTCCTACAGGAATAATTGAAGAGCTTCAGGACGAGGTGAGGCTTCATGATCCGTATATTGCGCTGGACGGTAAGGAAGACGGACTGCATTTTTACAGAAAAATCATACAGGACAGCGTACATTATATAAAAGAGGGCGGTTATCTGATATTTGAGATCGGGTATGATCAGGGAGAAGCGGTCTTGGCGCTTATGAAAGAAGGAGGGTATGAGGACCTTTGCGTGAAAAAGGATCTGTCAGGTCTTGACCGGGTTGTGATTGGTATGTACAATGGAGAATAGCTGTAAAAGGAGGAAATATTATGTTTGACAGATTAGAAGATTTGCTTGTCAGGCTGGAGGAGATATTAAGCGAGTTGCAGGAGCCGGATGTGGCGAATGACCAGAACAGGTTCCGGAAGCTTATGAAGGAACAGAATGATCTGACTCCAATCGTAGAAGCATACAGGGAATATAAGAAATGTAAAGAGACAATAGAGGACAGCCTTCAGATGCTGGAGGAGGAATCCGACGAGGAGATGAGGGAATTAGCGAAGGAAGAACTTGGCGCCGCCAAAGCGAGGGTAGAGGAGCTGGAGCATGACCTTAAGATTCTTCTGCTCCCCAAGGATCCCAATGACGATAAAAACGTTATCGTGGAGATCCGTGCCGGTGCAGGAGGAGATGAGGCTGCGCTTTTTGCCGCCGAGATTTACCGTATGTATATGCACTATGCGGAAAGCAGGCGATGGAAGGTAGAGCTGGTAGAATGTGAAGAGATCGGCATTGGTGGAATGAAAAATGTTACCTTTATGATCAATGGCAGCGGCGCCTATTCTGTGATGAAGTATGAGTCCGGCGTGCATCGTGTGCAGCGGGTGCCTGAAACAGAATCAGGGGGACGTATTCACACTTCTACGATAACAGTTGCCGTGATGCCGGAGGCAGAGGAAGTAGACATCCAGATTGATGAAAAGGATATTCGTATTGACGTTATGCGTGCATCGGGAAATGGGGGACAGTGTGTCAATACAACAGATTCTGCGGTGCGCCTGACCCATTATCCTACAGGAATTGTTATCTACAGCCAGACGGAAAAATCGCAGCTTCAAAATAAGGATAAAGCATTTGCGCTTCTGCGCGCCAAGCTTTATGATCTGGAATGCCAGAGGCGTCATGATGCAGAGTCAGAGGCGAGAAAAAGCCAAATCGGTACAGGAGACAGATCTGAGAAGATCCGTACTTATAATTTCCCCCAGGGCCGGGTTACAGACCACCGTATCGGGCTTACCTTATATAAGCTTGATAAGATTATGAACGGTGACATTCAGGAAATTATTGATGCTTGTATCGCAGCTGATCAGGCGGCAAAGCTTGCGAATATGAATGAGTGATTTCAAGCTGTTTATGAGAGGGAAATGACGACTCATGCATAAGGCTGCAGGGAATATTCCCGCAGCCTTATTTTATACCTTATCGGACGAAGTCCGTCCGCCCCGCCAGGGGCATGTATTACGGGATGCCCGGATGGGTATACCTTATCGGACGAAGTCCGTCCGCCCCGCCAGGGGCATGTATTACGGGATGCCCGGATGGGTATACTTTATTGGACAAAGGAGAAGACATGAAAGAGAAACTGAAAAAACTATTTGCCTATTACACGCCGTATAAATTTTTGTTTTACAGCGATATGTTTTTTGCGGTGATAGGGGCTGTTATTACACTTATCATTCCGCTTGTGATCCGTTATATCACCAATGATGTGGTTTATTTTGAGGCAGAGCATGCCAGAAGAACGGTTCTTATTCTAGGGGCGGTTCTTGTAGGACTGGTAATTATAGAAATATTCTGTAATTTTTACATAGCATACTATGGACATATCATGGGCGCTAAGATGGAAGCAGATATGCGCAGGGATATATTCGGGCATTATCAGAAGTTGACGTTTGCTTTTTATGACAACCAGAAGGTAGGACATCTTCTGTCCCGTATTACAAGTGATCTCTTTGATATCAGCGAGCTTTTGCATCATGGGCCGGAGGATCTGGTGATTTCTATTATTAAAATAGCCGGCTCTTTTGTTATTCTTCTTATGGTAAACGTAAGACTTGCGCTGGTTGCTTTTGCTTTTATTCCTGTGATGGCCGTCTTTGCATTTTATTATAACGGTAAGATGAAACGTGCGTTTAAAAGAAACCGGGAAAAGATTGCGGATATTAACAGCCAGATTGAGGACAGTCTGGCCGGAATCCGTGTCGTGAAGTCTTTTGCCAATGAAAAAGAAGAGATGAAGAAGTTTAAAGCTGGAAATGATAACTTTGTGGCGGCAAAGAAAATCAGTTATAAATATATGGGAATCTATAATTCCGGGCTCGGTGCAATGACAACGCTTGTGACGGTGGGAGTTCTCGTTTCAGGTGTTCTTATGAGGCTGAACGGCACGGTGGAGCTTTCGGATTTGATTACGTTTATTCTTTATATTACAAACTTTACGGATCCGGTAAAGAAGCTGGTAACATTTACCGAGCAGTTCCAGAATGGGTATTCAGGCTTTGAGAGATTTCTTGAAATTCTCTCCATAGCGCCGGATATTGCAGATAAGCCGGATGCGGTGTCTGTGGAGCACATAAAGGGGGATATTGAATTTCAGGGGGTTTCCTTCCGGTATGAGGATCAGACAGAGGCGGTTCTTCATGAAATTAACCTGAAGGTGAACGCAGGTGAATATATTGCACTTGTGGGTCCTTCGGGAGTTGGAAAGACAACGCTTTGCAGCCTGATTCCAAGATTTTATGAGGTTTCGGAAGGGGCAATCTACATTGATGGGACGGATATACGGGATATGAAGCTTAATGATTTGAGAAATTATATCGGTATTGTACAGCAGGATGTATACCTTTTTGCCGGAACGATTATGGATAATATTCGTTATGGACGTCCGGAGGCTACAGACGAAGAGGTTATAAGGGCGGCGAAATCAGCCAATGCCCATGAGTTTATCATGAGCTTTCCGGAGGGGTATCATACGGATATCGGACAGCGGGGAGTGAAGCTTTCCGGCGGGCAGAAGCAGCGGCTTTCTATTGCAAGAGTTTTCCTTAAAAATCCGCCGATACTGATTTTTGACGAGGCAACTTCGGCTCTTGATAATGAAAGCGAGAAGGTAGTGCAGAAATCGCTTGAAAATCTTGCAAAGGACAGGACGACTTTTGTTATCGCCCACAGACTGACTACAATCCGTAATGCGGGCAAGATATTGGTGCTTACGGAAGATGGGATTGCGGAGCAGGGGAGCCATAAAGAGCTGATGGCGAAAAAAGGAATTTATGAGTCACTTTATAATATGAATTTTGAGACGTTATAAGAATTATTGTAAGATTAAGGAGAAATGTGGTATACTAAGCACTATATGTTATAGAAAAATGCAGACAGAAGGTTAATTATGGAAGAAGTTAAATTTAAAAGAGCAGAATTAGAAGATAAAGAGGTCATATCAAAATACTTTAATCACCATACCAGCAGGAGCTGTGAAAGGACATTTGTCAACGTGTTTTTATGGTCAAGACAATATCCGGTAAAATGGGCAGTGATAGAAGACGCTCTGGTTTTTAAGAGTGAGGATGAAAGCCATGTGTCTTTTGCATTTCCGGCCGGGGAAGACGAGAATGTGAAAAAGGCTATGGAGGTTATGGCGCTATACAGTAAAGAAAAGGGCTATCCCTTTCGTATGTATAATGTGACGCCGGATAATTTTGAAAAGCTTGAAGAATGGTTTCCGGGGAGATTTCAGATAGAATATGTACGAGATGATGCAGATTATGTATATGAGTCAGAAAAGCTGTCTGCACTTTCCGGCAAAAAGCTTCACAGCAAAAGAAATCATGTAAATAAATTCCGGGCAGTTTATGAAAACCGCTGGAGCTATGAGCCCATATCCGAAGATAATGTGGAGGAGTGCTTCCAGATGGCACTTAAATGGCGTAATGATAACGGATGCGAAGAGGATATCGAGAAAAATGCGGAGATGTGTGTGACTTTAAATGCCCTTCGGCTTTTTGAGGAGCTCGAGCTGACAGGAGGTATTTTGCGTGTGGACGGGGAGATTGTAGCGTTTACCATAGGAGAGCCGATCTGCTCGGATACGTTTGTCGTTCATATAGAAAAGGCATATGCGGAGATACCGGGCGCTTACAATATGATCAACCAGCAGTTTGTGGAACATGAATGTATGAAGTATAAATATATAAACAGAGAAGAGGATACCGGATCCGAGGGGTTAAGAAAGGCAAAGCTTTCTTATCGGCCTGTATTTCTTGTAGAAAAAGGGACTGTGACAGAAAAATAAATGATGTAAAAAGGAGAGATAGCAGATGATAGCAGAAAAGATGAAAAATATGGTGGCAAACAGCTCGGCAATCCGTGCAATGTTTGAAGAGGGCAATCGTCTTGCAGAAATTTATGGAGCAGAAAATGTATATGACTTCAGTCTAGGCAACCCTAACGTAGCGGCTCCGGAGACGGTAAAGCAGGCAATCCGTGAGCTTCTTGATGAGGAGGATCCGGTGGTTCTTCACGGTTATACAAACAGCAACAGCGGTTATGCAGACGTAAGGGAAACTGTGGCAGCTTCTCTGAATAAAAGGTTTGGCACCCATTTTGAAGGCAGGAATATTGTGATGACAGTAGGCGCGGCAGGCGGCCTGAATGTAATATTAAAGTCTCTGCTCAACCCAGGAGACGAGGTGATTGCATTTGCACCGTATTTTGGAGAGTATCGTTCATATACGAATAACTATGACGGTGTACTTGTGGAGATTTCACCCAATATGGAAAATTTTCAGCCTAAGCTTGATGAATTTAAACAGAAGATTACGCGGAAGACAAAAGCAGTTATTGTAAACACGCCGAATAATCCCACCGGTGTTGTATATTCTGCGGACACGATAAAAAAGCTTACAGCCATTATGGAGGAAAAGCAGAGGGAATATGGTACGGAAATTTTTCTTATTTCCGACGAACCGTACCGTGAGCTTGTCTATGATGGAGTAGAGGTTCCTTACCTGACAAAATATTATGCCAATACAGTTATCGGATATTCCTTCAGTAAGTCACTTTCTCTTCCGGGAGAGCGTATCGGATATCTTGTCATACCGGACGAAGCGGCAGACAGCGGCGAACTTCTGGCAGCGGCAAATGTGGCGACAAGAATTCTCGGGTTTGTAAACGCTCCGACACTTCAGCAGAAGCTTGTGGCGAAATGTATCGACGAGAAGACGGATATCTCCTTCTATGACCGTAACAGGGAAGCTTTATATAATGGTTTAAGAGAATGCGGCTTCGAATGTATCAAGCCCCAGGGAGCCTTTTACCTTTTTGTAAAATCTCCCACTGCAGATGAGAAGGAATTCTGTGGGGCGGCAAAGAAATATAACATTCTTATCGTACCGGGAAGTTCTTTTGCATGTCCGGGTTATGTAAGACTGGCATATTGCGTTTCTTATGAGACAATTGTAAATTCATTGCCGAAATTTAAGGAACTTTCTAAAGAGTACTTTTCATAATTACATAACAGAGGACAACAATATGAGAGAATTTGAAAAAAATATTCGCAGGGTGGAGCCTTATGTTCCAGGCGAACAGCCCCAGCAAAAGGTTATAAAGCTGAATACGAATGAAAACCCATATCCGCCGGCGCCGGGAGTACGTGCAGCGTTGAAGGGTATAGATACTGACAGGCTCCGGCTGTATCCGGATCCGTCGGCCGGAATTCTTGTTAATGAACTGGCGGAATTTTATAAAGTGGATCCATCACAGGTATTTGTTGGAGTAGGCTCTGATGATGTGCTGTCCATGTGTTTTCTTACCTTTTTTAACTCGGATAAGCCCATCATGTTTCCGGATATTACGTATTCCTTTTATAAGGTATGGGCACAGTTATACAGGATTCCATATGAATGCCAGAAGCTTGATAAGGATTTCCGCCTTGTAACGGAGGATTATTACAAAGAGAACGGAGGAGTTATTTTTCCCAATCCAAACGCACCGACCGCCCTTTATGAGGAACTTCCTGTGGTGGAGGATATTATTACCCATAACCGGGATGTAATTGTAATTGTGGATGAGGCTTACATTGATTTCGCAGGACGTTCGGCCCTTGAGTTGATTGACAAATATGATAATCTCATTGTGGTGCAGACTTTTTCAAAGGCGCGTTCCATGGCTGGTATGCGTATAGGCTATGCTATCAGTAATCCGGCATTAATCCGGTATTTGAACGATGCAAAATATTCCTTTAATTCTTACACAATGAATCAGACGGCGCTGGTCTGCGGTGCAGAGGCGTTAAGGGATAAAGCATATTTTGAAAAGGGGATTCGTAAAATTATAGAGACAAGAGAATGGGCAAAGGGAGAACTTAAAAAGCTTGGATTTTCCTTTACAGATTCCAGGGCTAACTTCATTTTTGCAACACATCCTGCGTATGATGCAAAAGAGCTTTTCGAGGCAATGAAGGAAGAAGGAATTTATGTGCGCTTCTGGGGGGACAGAAGGATTGAGCAGTATATACGGATTACAGTGGGCACAAAAGAAGAGATGGAAGAGATGTTTGCGTTTTTAAGGAAATACATGAGGAAATCTGAATAATAATTAAGGAGAAATTTATGACAGAAACATTAGTACAGGGAATTATTGATGCACTTGGAGGAAGCGTGGGGAAGGAAGTAATTGTATTTCTTATTTCCATGATACCGATACTGGAGCTTAGAGGCGCGCTTCTTGTAGCAGGGCCGCTTCTTGGCGTGCCGGTGGCAACCGCAATTCCTTTAAGTATTATAGGAAACATTATTCCTGTTCCTTTTATCCTTCTTTTAATTACTCCGATTTTCGGATGGATGAAGGGGACGAAGCTGTTTAAGCCGATGGTTGATAAGCTGGAGGCAAAGGCAATGAGTAAAAGTGACAAGATTGAAAAATATGAATTCTGGGGTCTTGTACTCTTTGTGGGAATTCCGCTTCCCGGGACAGGAGCCTGGACGGGTGCGCTGATTGCGTCCCTTCTTGGAATCAAATTTAAAAAAGCCTTCCCAGCAGTAGTACTTGGTATTTTGATGGCAACCGTAATTATGTGGTTTATTTCATATGTACTGCTTGGCAGCGTGCAGGTAATCGGGTAAAATATAATAAAAAGACAGGAGTGGAGAAGATGGAAAAGGTATATGATGTTACGGCAATGGGAGAAATGCTAATTGATTTTACTATGAACGGAACAAGCGGACAGGGGAACCATATGTTTGAGGCCTGCCCTGGCGGCGCGCCATGTAATGTGCTCGCCATGCTGAATAAACTTGGAAGAAGGACGGCGTTTATCGGAAAGGTTGGGAATGACCAGTTTGGGCGTCTGTTAAAAAGTACAATTGAAGAAATTGGAATTGAGACAAAAGGCCTTGTCTTTGATAAAGAAATCAACACGACACTTGCATTTGTACATACATTTCCGGACGGAGACCGCGAGTTTTCTTTTTACAGGAAACCGGGGGCGGATATGATGCTTTCGGAGACAGAGGTAGATTATGATATGATACGGAAGTCCAGAGTGTTTCATTTTGGCACCCTTTCCATGACGGACGAGCCGGTGAAGGCAGCAACAAAGAAGGCGCTTAAGACTGCAAAGGAAGCGGGCTGCATGATTACTTTTGATCCGAACCTGAGAGAACCCTTATGGAAATCGCTGGAGGATGCAAAGGCAGCAATGGAATATGGTTTTCAGTACTGTGATATGCTTAAGATATCTGATAATGAGATTCAGTTTATTACTGGTAAGGAGGACTATGACGAAGGAATCCGATATCTTCAGGAAAAATACAAAATTCCGGTCATCTTTCTTACTATGGGGAAGGAAGGAAGCAGGGCATATTATAAGGATATGAGAGTAGAAAGAGAAGGCTTTTCAGTAAAGGCAACTGAGACAACAGGAGCAGGGGACACCTTCTGCGGCTGTGCTATTAACGGACTTTTAAAATATGGCATCAATAATCTGACAGAGGAGACATTAGGAGACATCCTGACTTATGCCAATGCAGGCGCGGCGCTTATTACATTAAAGAAGGGTGCGATCCGTTCCATGCCGCAGCCATCCCAGATTGAAGAAATGATGAAATAGAACAGATATGGAAGGACATAGAGAGTAAAGAGTATGGCAATGAAGATTAATGAAACGCTGCCCTCTCCGCAGGAATTAAAGGCAGAATATCCCTTATCCGATGAGCTTAAAGAGCAAAAAAGCACAAGAGATCAGGAAATCCGAAGAGTTTTTGAAGGAAAATCCGATAAATTTGTTGTGATTATCGGTCCCTGTTCTGCAGATAATGAGGATGCGGTATGTGAATACGTAAATCGCCTGTCGAGAGTAAATGAAAAAGTTTCTGAAAAACTTATTTTGATTCCAAGGATATATACGAATAAACCCAGAACTACAGGAGAGGGGTATAAGGGAATGCTTCACCAGCCAGCGCCGGACAAGGCACCGGATCTTTACGCCGGCATAATTGCAATCCGTAAAATGCATCTTCGTGCGATGAAGGAAAGCGGACTTACAGGAGCGGACGAGATGTTGTATCCGGAGAACAGAAGCTATCTGGATGATATTTTATCCTACGAAGCCATTGGTGCACGCTCTGTGGAGAATCAGCAGCATCGTCTTACGGCAAGCAGTATGGATATTCCGGTGGGGATGAAGAATCCTACAAGCGGAGATTTGTCCGTAATGCTTAATTCCGTTGTGGCGGCTCAGCATGGACATCGTTTTATTTACAGAAATCTGGATGTTACAACAGAGGGAAACGAACTGGCACACGCTATTTTAAGAGGCGGAGTGGATAAATATGGCACCAGTATTCCTAATTATCACTATGAGGATTGTGTACGGCTGCTTCAGCTCTATGAGGAAAAGGAATTGAAGAATCCGGCAGCAGTAATCGATGTAAACCACTCAAATTCAAATAAAGCATATAAGGAGCAGATTCGTATTGTGAGTGAGGTTCTTCATAGCCGCAGGATGAACAAGGGATTGAAAAAGCTGATAAAGGGTGTTATGGTAGAAAGTTATCTTATTGAAGGAAGACAGAATATCAGTGAAAATATGATATATGGAAAATCAATTACTGACCCATGTATCGGATGGGAAGATACAGAAAAGCTGATATTGAATATTGCGGAAGAATGTTAATTCTTATCCCGCAGTTCTAACAGACTTATGTATTCCATAAGATCTTTTCTGGATTTGGAGGATAATTTGCTGTAGCGGATAAGAAGTTTCTTTTCATCAGAAGAGTAAACTTCTTTTCGTGAAGGTTCCAGCTGGATGGTGTCCTGGCCATCCAGTAGATAATCGACGGATACATGAAACAAATTGGCAAGGGCCGCCAGCTTTTCGTGAGAAGGCTGGCGGTTTTTGGTTTCATACCCTGCAATTGTGGAGCGGGCAACATTAAGACGGGCAGCAACGTATTTTTGTGTCATTTCGTTTTCAAGCCTAAGTTCTTTTAATTTCTGGTCAAATGACATAACAGCGTCCTCCTTTTTAAGTATGTCTAATTTTACCAATTTTGCTATTAAAGGGATACATGAAGTGTCAGTTGTCAACAAAGTGTTGCGTTTAGTGTCTCCGCCCGGAACATAAAATCAGCTGCCGGAATGAATTGTTTATTGACATTTATATATAAAAGTGATAAAAATGTATATATGAATAATGGAGCTTGATAGAGGCGCGGGCTTCATCAGTACCAAAAAAGCGATAGCCAGGGAGGCTGCTTTCAGGGAAAGGGGAGACCGCCGAAGAGATTATATATCCCGCATATAGTTTCTGGGACGCAGGCAGAATATGCTGCGGACTGTCACATCAGTGGAGCGCTATCAGAGTATGGTTTAAATGTTTGCCCCATTTTTGGTTAGGCAGATATAGATATAAATTATGCCGTGAGCGCGCCTAAGCGTTGTTCATGGTATTTTTATATTTATTTTTATGTGTATTACATAAGGATGTAGTTACCTGAAATAAGAAGATGAAAGGACATAAGACGATGAGAGGAAAGAGAAAGATATTTACGGGAGTATTTGTATTTCTATGTATGCTGACATGCAGTTCTGTTACTGTTTTTGCTGCGGATGAGGCGGCGGAGTATGTACCGGATATGTTTGCGACCTTTTGGGCGCTGATACCGCCTGTTGTTGCTATTGTACTGGCGCTTATTACAAAAGAAGTGTACAGTTCTTTATTTGTGGGTATTTTGATTGGAGGTCTGTTTTACTCAGGATTTCAGTTTGAGCTGACAATTACTCATGTGTTTCAGGACGGTATTGTAGGAGTGTTGTCTGACAGTTATAATGTAGGTATTCTTGTATTCCTTGTTGTTTTGGGAATTATGGTTTGCATGATGAATAAGGCAGGCGGTTCGGCGGCGTTTGGACGCTGGGCAAGCGTACATATTAAAAGCAGGACAGGGGCGCAGCTTGCAACGGTTGCTCTTGGCGTACTGATTTTTATTGACGATTATTTTAACTGTCTGACAGTGGGAAGTGTCATGCGTCCGGTTACAGACAAGCATAATATATCAAGGGCAAAGCTTTCCTATCTGATTGACGCTACGGCGGCTCCGGTATGTATTATTGCGCCGATTTCTTCCTGGGCGGCGGCGGTTACGGGTTTTGTGGAGGGCGAGGACGGTTTTTCCATTTTTATCCGTGCAATTCCGTATAATTATTATGCACTGCTTACGATTGTAATGATGATTATGATTATTATACTGAATATTGATTTCGGGCAGATGAAGCTGCATGAAGAAAATGCGGTGAAGGGGGACATATATACAACACCTGACAGACCGTATGCAAATGCAGAAGAAGATATTACAGAAACAAAAGGAACTGTAATAGATCTGATATTTCCCATTATTGTATTGATTATCTGCTGTGTGATCGGCATGATATATACGGGTGGATTTTTTGAAGGGGCAGGCTTTATAGGAGCTTTTTCAGGAAGTGATGCTTCGGTAGGGCTCATGCTTGGAAGCTTTTTTGCACTGCTTATTACCATTGTATTTTATGCAGTACGCAAAGTGCTGCGTTTCAGCGAGTCCATGGCATGTGTTCCGGACGGATTTAAAGCAATGGTGCCTGCAATTCTGATTCTTACCTTTGCATGGACGCTGAAGGCCATGACAGACAGCCTTGGCGCCGCACAGTTTGTTGCGGAGGCTATGAATTCTGCCGCACAGGGACTTGTAAGTCTGCTTCCGGCGATCATATTCCTGGTAGGATGCTTTCTTGCATTTGCTACCGGAACATCATGGGGAACCTTTGGTATTCTGATTCCAATTGTTGTTGCAGTATTCGCGGGAACGAATGATAATATGATGATCATGTCCATATCCGCATGTATGGCCGGGGCAGTATGCGGCGATCATTGTTCGCCGATTTCAGATACAACGATCATGGCGTCGGCAGGCGCCCAGTGTAATCATGTGAATCATGTAACAACGCAGCTTCCTTATGCAGTGACAGTGGCTGCAGTGTCATTTGTTACCTATGTAATTGCAGGTTTTGTCCGAAATCCGTTTATCTGCCTGCCTATTGGCGTGGCGCTTATGGCAGGTACGTTATTTGCAATAAAGATGTTTACAGAGAATAAATAGAAAGGATTTTTGAAATACAGCATAGCGTTCCCGGACGTTATGCTGTTTTTTTAAGTTTTTTATTTTTTTATGTAACCTTTTTAAAAGGATAAAGGTATTCCAGTCAGAAAAGTAAAAATGGAGGAAAGGGCTATGAAGATAGGAAATAGAAAGAGGCTGACAGGCGCGGCTCTTATATTCTCTTTATTACTGACAGGCTGTCAGAAAGGGGATAACAGTATTGAGGATAAGGGATCGGAAAGCCGGACCCTTGTTGAGACAGAAAAGCTGGCTCAGAATATTCATGAAAAATATGCGGACAGTGAAACCATTGCGTATGGTGAGGCAATAAGGGGAATAAAAAGGGATGAGCATATAAAGCTTCAGATGGGATTTGACATTATGAATGCAGGCTTTGACGAATATACACAGCTTGCTGCAGTGTACCAGGACGCCGGACTTACTCAAAGGATTGGAACAAATTTTGAGTGGGATGAGGAAAGCAAGGTGCTATCCATTACTCCTCCCAGGAGCGGCGCGGGGGGAATCAGCAACGCAGAGCTTGACAGTGGTACTCCCGGTAATAATCCGGCGGATTATAAGCTGTTTGATAAAGGGGAGTACAAGGATTGGGGCAATCTTTCTCAGTATTATCTTGTACAATATGTTGACTTTGAGGATGGAACAGTTTTAGACAAGCCTATCGTTACAGTATTTACTGTGGAGCGGGAGCTTGAGAGCGCTCCGAAGGTATCCATGAGGATTGATGAAGACGGACTTCCGGTATTTGGATGGAAGGAAGTAGACGGCGCAGATACTTACTATATTATGGAGATGGACTATTCACAGGACAGAGGCTTTGTAGGAAACGGATGGGTACAGGGAGTCACACAGGAGAACAGCTGGAAGCCGGAGAAGGCAACCCATCTTAAGACATTTTCTGTATCAGAGGCAGAGCGTGCCGAGGAATACAATATAGAAAAATATGGGGAAGGTACAGAACCGATATATAATAAGGAGAATCCCTATGAGACTTATTATTGTGTGATTGCAGCTTCCGAGGATGGTACATCGGCAATCAGTAATACATTCTCTGAGATGGAGATTGCAAGGCGTGTGCCGTATATGGAAGAAACAGGAGTCAGCAGAGAGAAGGAAGGCTCTGACTATGCGGAGGGATTTGCCGGTATGCCGTCATATAAATGGATAACAATGTGTGACGGGACACTGGTACAGAAGCTTATTAATTATGATTTTGATGGGGCTCAGTATGAGATTGAAAAAAGAGGGGAATATGAAGAGGAAGACATGTCGGATCTCAGGATTGTGGAGGTTGAAGTTGTAAGAGTACCGTATGTGATAGATGGAACAGGCTTTACCGGAGTAGTAAAGGTTGAAAATTTTGATGCGGATACATGGGAGGAAGGTTTAAAGGAAATCCAGGAGCGTCAGGAAAAGCTTCGTAACCGGGGAGGAGCCAGAGAATTAGAGATTGAGATTCAGGAGGAAGATGAGAATCAGGAGAAAAAGAACGATGAGGTTTACGAGAATGAATATAAAATTACCGCAAACAGCGCTCTGAGTGAATATCTTGCGGCAAATATGCTGTCGGGTGCTTCTCTGATTGATCTGCAGGATTTTCCGGAAAGCGGCGACCAGGAATTTCTTGTAGATGCCTGGATGGAAGCGGTGTACCAGAATCCCATGATTCTTGGCGCGCAGGGAGCTTCCCTTCTGAATAATGGAAAAACGATGCTTGTTCAATATGATACAGATGCGGCCGAGATGTTAAAGAAGCAGGAAGAGCTTGCAAAGGAAGTAAAAAGGGTAGTAAGCGAAATCATTACGGATGATATGACAGAGCTGGAAAAAGAGCTTGCGATTAACCAATATCTCTGTGACAGTGCAGAATATGATATGGATGCCCTTGAGAATGCAAAAAAGTATGACTATGCTGATGTAGACGAAGAATTTGACGATTCCTTCACTCCGTATGGAGTTTTAATGAACAAGGCAGGAGTATGTGCAAGCTATGCAGGAGCATTCAAGCTGCTTGCAGATGAGGCGGATCTTGAATGCATAGTAGTTACAGGCGTTTTGGAGGGAAATCTGCCTCATGCATGGAATAAGGTGAAAGTGGACGGAGAATGGCAGATTGTAGACAGTACAAATAATGACAACGAGCTTATTTTTAACGCACTTTTAAATCTTCCGGATCATGCGGCAGGAAAGGTACTTGTGGAGGATGATAAATTTGTGCTGGACAGTAAGCTTTCGGATTATGAGGCGTCAACGGATGAAAAGGAATATTACAGACTGCAGGATAAATTTTACGAGCAGGAGGAGATCGTGTCTCCGCTCTTAGAGGCCCTTGAAGATGCAGATGAAGCAGTTTTAAGAACAGACTATAATTTGAATGACAGACAGTTTGACAAAATCGCACGGAAGGTTTTGGAGCAATATAATGAAGACGGGCTGTACGGATATTATTGGATGGGAGTTATTTACCTGACAAAAGAATAAAGCAGAAAGGATGAAAGAAAATGAAGAAAAAAGGAATCAACAGATTAGTTTTGGTAACCGTGATACTTATATGGGCAATGGCTTTGTCTGGCTGCGGCAAAAAAGCCACGCCTGAAAACCTGCTGACAGACGTTAACAAGAATCTGGAAAATGTAAAATCAGTAATGGGTCTACAGAAGGCTGAAGTAACACTGGAAGAAGCAGGAATGGAAGGAAACGTAGAGATAGAGATGGAGCTTTCGGCTACACACGAACCACCGGCAACTTATGCAAAGGGAAGTCTGGCAATTAAGCAGGGTCTGGCTTCTCTGGAAATGGATATGGAGATTTACGGTGTGGAAGAGGGGGACGAGATTGCCATATATACATATGTAGATGGCGTCTGGGAAAGGGAGGCTTCTGACCAGGGGGAGGATGTTCTTGATGAAAATGTATTCAAAGAACTCCTTAAGGTTCATGATGCTTTTGAAATGAATGAGGATACCGTAGAGGTGGAGGGAAAAGAATGCCTGGAAATGAAAGGAAAGGTTGAAGCCGGGATTCTGGAACCGATTCTTGGCGAGGGCCTGATCGATATGCTGGATTCTGGGGCCGGACTTTTGGAGGATGCGGAGGATAACGGGAAGGTTGCCTGTACGGTTGCAGTTTATAAGGATACCATTCTTCCGGCAAGAATCTCTGTTGATATGGAGGACTTATATATAGATGTAGTATATAAAGAATATAATAAGGTTGAAGAGATTAAGGTGCCAGAGGAAGCGCTGAAGGCAGCAGGAACATCTGAGAATAAGGAAGATATGAAGGAGGATGAAGAAAAAGAGGAGGACAGGAAAGAAAGTAAAAATAATGCCGCAGCTCAGAATGAAAAGCTGGGAGACAGCTGGGAAAGCTATACGGTACAGATTAATGATAAGGTAGTAACATTTCCATGTACACTGGAGGAGATAGAGGCGGCCGGACTTACACTGGATTCGGATGATAAACCCTATGATTACATTATTAATGCAGGAAAGGACGAGATGACTTTTTTTGAGGATAAGGACGGCGCTTCCGTTATGATTTTTATGATAAACAGAACGGATGCTCCATGTAAGCTTGAGGAGTGCCTTGTAGGAGGGCTGACAATAAACGAATATTTTCTGGAAGACAGTGAGCTGAGTATAGTATTTCCGGGAGGAATTACAATCGGTGCGTCCTCTGACGCTGCGCTTTCAGCATACGGAGAACCAGAATATAAGGATGAGGAGGAAGAATATAAGTCCTATATGTGGTACGAAGAGGATACGGCCGCCAGTGATAATATGTGCTATTTGGATTTTGATCCGGAGACAGATAAAGTAATATCTATGAGTATTTCCTGTTATGAGTAGAAGGAGGCTTGCAGAAAATAATTTTTTCTCTTGTAGAGCGCCGGAAAATTGGATAGAATAGGTTCATAGGAAAAGTGAAAGGAGCATATGGAAATATATGAGTATAAAGGATTTAAAGACCTATGAACTGATAAAGGAGCAAAAGCTTCTCGGTATCCATTCCGAAGGCTGTCTGATGAGACATATAAAAAGCGGTGCAAGAGTACTGCTGGTAAAAAATGATGATGAGAACAAGGTGTTCAGTATCGGATTTCGGACGCCGCCGACAGATAGTACCGGAGTGCCCCATATTATGGAGCATTCCGTACTTTGTGGTTCAAAGAATTTTCCTGCGAAGGATCCCTTTGTGGAACTTGTAAAGGGCTCCCTTAACACATTTTTAAATGCCATGACATATCCGGACAAGACGGTTTACCCAGTGGCAAGCTGTAATGACAAGGATTTCAGAAATCTGATGCATGTGTATATGGATGCCGTGCTTTATCCCAATATTTACGAGCATGACAAGATATTCCGGCAGGAGGGATGGAGCTATCAGCTGGATAGTGCAGAGGACAAACTGACCTATAACGGTGTTGTATACAATGAAATGAAGGGCGCCTTTTCTTCTCCGGAGGGCGTACTTGACAGAGTAATACTGAATACGTTGTTTCCGGATACTTCCTATGCAAATGAGTCAGGCGGTGATCCGGAGCATATTCCGGAGCTGACTTATGAACAGTTTTTGAATTTTCACAGGACCTATTATCATCCATCCAACAGCTATATTTATCTATACGGCAATGTAGACATGGAGGAGAGGCTTGACTGGCTTGACAAGGAATATCTTTGTCATTTTAATAAGAAAGAAATTGATTCTGAAATCCGCTGTCAGCCCCCTTTTAAGGAGATGAAGGAGCATACTTTTTCATATTCTATTGCAAGCGAGGAGTCAGAAGAAGAGAATACGTATCTTTCTTATAATAAGGTTATAGGAACAAGTCTGGATAAGGAGCTGTATCTTGCCTTTGAAATATTGGATTATGCGCTTTTGTCCGCACCGGGGGCGCCCCTTAAGAAGGCTCTTACAGATGCAGGGATTGGAAAGGACATTATGGGTTCCTATGATAATGGAATTTATCAGCCTATTTTTTCCGTAATTTCCAAGAATGCGGACGAAGGGCAGAAGGATACTTTTGTCAGACTCATTGAAGATGTGCTGACCGGTATTGTAGAAAATGGAATCGATAAAAAAGCGTTGGAAGCGGGGATTAATTATCATGAATTCCGTTATCGCGAGGCTGATTTTGGGAACTATCCGAAGGGACTGATGTACGGACTTCAGATGATGGACAGTTGGCTTTATGACGAGGAGGAGCCATTTCTTCATATTGATGCACTAAAGACCTTTGAATTTTTGAAAAGTCAGGTGGGAACCAGATATTATGAGGAATTAATTCAGAAATATTTATTAGATAATCCGCATGGAGCAGTAGTTATTGTAAAGCCGGAAAAGGGACGGACAGCGCGCATGGAAGCAGAGCTTGATGAGACGCTTCAGAAATATAAAAACAGTTTAAGCAAAGGGGAGGTGGAAACACTAGTTCTGCAGACCCGCCAGCTCCAGGAGTATCAGTCGGAGCCAGAGAGTGAGGAAGCTCTGCATAAGATCCCTGTGCTGAAAAGAGAAGATATTTCCCGTGATATTTCGCCGATTTTTAATGAGGAGATGAGTATTGCAGGCATTCCTGTTGTATTTCATGAGATTGAAACCAATGGAATCGGTTATGCAGATGTAATGTTTGACCTGTCTGGTATTTCGGCAGAGGATCTGCCGTATGCAGGGATTCTTCAGGCTGTTCTGGGAATTATCGATACGGAGCATTACGGGTATGGCGAACTGTTTAATGAGATTAATGTGCATACAGGCGGGATCGGAACCTCCATTGAGCTTTATAATGATGTGACAAAGGTGAGGGAAAAGGCGTTTAAGGCAACCTTTGAAATTAAGGGAAAGGCGCTCTACCCGAAGCTTTCCAGATCTTTTGAAATGATGGGAGAGATATTGACTTCCTCAAAGCTTTCTGATACAAAGCGGATAAAAGAAATTCTCGATATGCTGAAATCAAGGCTTCTCATGAAATTCCAATCGTCGGGACATACAACTGCCGCGCTCAGGGCGCTTTCCTATGCGTCTCCTTCCGCGAAGTTTAAGGATATGACCAGCGGTATCGCTTTTTATGAAAAAATTGCAGGTATTGTGAAGAATTATAATGCATGCAGGGAGGAAGTGTCAAAGAAGCTTGAGGAGCTTTCCCGCGCTATATTCCGTCCGGATAATATGCTGATCAGCTTTACAGCGGCAAAAGGCGGTCTTGCCGGAATGGAAGAGATGATTGAAGGGCTTAAAAATAAGCTGTCTAAAGACGTGCCTTCCGGGACAGCCTGTATGATTCACTGTGAAAAGAAAAATGAAGGCTTTAAAACGGCCTCCAAGGTGCAGTATGTTGCGCGTACCGGTAATTTTATAGATAATGGAGCTTCTTATACGGGGGCATTACAAATATTAAAGGTGATTTTAAGCTACGATTATCTGTGGCAGAATGTCCGGGTAAAGGGCGGAGCATATGGCTGTATGAGTAATTTTACAAGGATTGGAGATGGGTATTTTGTCTCCTACCGTGATCCAAATCTAAGACGTACAAATGAGATATATGAGGGAGTTGTGGATTATCTTAAGAGTTTCACAGTAAGTGAACGAGATATGACGAAGTATATTATCGGGACAATGAGTAATATCGATCAGCCGCTTACGCCTGCCGGAAAGGGAGAGCGCTCTATGAACCTTTATATGAACAGGGTGAGTGCAGATATGATTCGGGAAGAGAGAAGCCAGATATTGGACGCTTCACAAGAGGATATCAGAAGTCTGTACCGTGTGGCAGAGGCTGTGCTTAAGGCTGGGCAGATCTGTGTAATAGGAAGCGAGGATAAGATAGAGGAAGATAAAGATTTGTTTAAGACGGTAACGAATTTTTAATGAGGTAAGAAAGTGGAAAATTTTAAATCAGGGTTTGTAACATTAATCGGACGCCCTAATGTGGGGAAATCCACGTTGATGAATCAACTAATCGGGCAGAAGATAGCGATTACGTCAAAGAAACCGCAGACAACAAGGAATCGTATCCGGACCGTCCTGACTACAGAGGAAGGACAGATTGTATTTGTAGACACGCCGGGGATTCATAAGGCGAAAAACAAGCTGGGCGAGTATATGGTAAATACGGCGGAAAAGACGCTGAATGAAGTTGATGTTGTGCTGTGGCTTGTTGAGCCTGTTACCTATATAGGAGCGGGCGAGCAGCATATTGCCAGACAGCTTAAAAAGGTGAAAACGCCGGTGATTCTGGTAATTAATAAGACAGACAGTGTGGGAAAAGAAGATATCCTTCATTCTATAACAGCATATAAGGACATTTATAGTTTTGTGGAGATTGTGCCGGTGTCTGCAAGAAGCGGTGAGAATACAGAGGAGCTTTTGAAGGTGGTTATGAAGTACCTTCCGTATGGACCGCAGTTTTACGATGAGGATATGGTTACTGACCAGCCGGAACGGCAGATTGTAGCAGAGTTAATTCGTGAAAAAGCGCTGCATTCTCTGAATGAGGAAATCCCTCATGGCATTGCGGTTGCAGTCGATTCTATGAAAAGACATGGAAAAGTAATGCATATAGATGCTACTATAATCTGTGAGCGTGATTCTCACAAGGGGATAATTATTGGAAAACAAGGAAATATGTTGAAAAAAATTGGCAGCACTGCCCGATATGAGATTGAGAAAATGCTGGATTTACAGGTGAATCTTAAGCTTTGGGTGAAGGTGAAAAAGGACTGGCGCGACAGTGAATATCTGATGAAAAATTTTGGATACTGGGAAGAAGAATAAAAAGCAGGCCATTTTGGAGAACCTAAAGTCTATAACAGACGATGAGGTGATCCTATGGAAGAAAAATACTGGAAGCAATTTTTAAAAACAGGAAAAATAACAGACTATCTCTATTATAAAGGCATGCAGATTATCAGCCAGGTTATGGAGAGCTATGAAGGTGACATAAGGCATGAATCAGATTACAGTGACAGGCATGGTGCTTGCAGTGACGCCTGTCGGGGAATATGACAGACGTGTTGTGATTCTTACGAAAGAGCGGGGAAAGATTGCAGTATTTGCGCGGGGGGCAAGAAAACCAGGGAGTGCGCTGGTGGGAATGACAACCCCCTTTTCCTTTGGCAGATTCAGCATATACGAGGGGCGGACATCCTATACACTAATGTCGGCCTCTATCTCTAATTATTTTTCAGAACTTCGGACAGACATGGAAGGCGCTTATTACGGTTTTTATTTTATGGATCTGGCAAATTATTATGCAAGAGAAGGAAATGATGAAACGGAGCTCTTAAAGCTTTTGTATCAAACGCTGCGGGCGCTCGCAAATGAGAGAATACATAACCGGCTTGTGCGCTGTATCTATGAGCTTAAATGTGTAAGCATAGGCGGAGAGGCTCCCCAGGTATTTGAATGCATCAAATGTGCGGACAAAGAGAGAGATAAGGTTTTCAGTGTAAAAAAGGGCGGGGTTGTATGCGTGGAATGTCTTGCAGACAAAACAGATGGTGTACGGCTGCTTCCTTCCACATTATATACTATGCAATATATTATTTCCTCTAAAGTTGAGCGGTTATATAATTTTGTTGTGACAGAAGAAGTTCTTGAGGAACTGGAAGATATTGTGAGAAAATATTTGGATGTATATGTCGAAAAGGAGTTTAAATCTCTTGAAATACTCAAAACTGTTTCAGCTATTTGACATTTAACCCTTTAGATGCTGATAAGGCTTGCAAATAAACAAAACCCAAGGTATAATAACTAACATTAAAAATGAAAAGAAGAAGGAGTGGAAGAGGAATATGGTTGAGAAGACAATGGACAAGATTGTGGCGCTTGCGAAGTCAAGAGGATTTGTATATCCGGGTTCAGAGATTTACGGCGGTCTTGCGAATACCTGGGATTACGGCAATCTGGGTGTAGAGCTTAAAAATAATGTCAAGAAAGCATGGTGGCAGAAATTTGTACAGGAATCTCCATACAATGTGGGTGTAGACTGTGCAATTCTTATGAACCCTCAGACCTGGGTGGCAAGCGGACACTTAGGCGGATTCAGCGACCCTCTTATGGACTGTAAGGAATGTCATGAACGTTTCCGTGCAGATAAGATGATTGAAGATTATGCAAAAGAGCATGGACTTGATATTGGAGAGAGTATTGACGGATGGAGCCATGAAAAGATGCAGAATTATATAGCAGAGCATGAGATTCCATGCCCCACATGTGGAAAGCATAACTTCACGGAGATTCGGGAATTTAATCTGATGTTCAAGACTTTTCAGGGCGTTACAGAGGATGCAAAAAGCGTTGTGTACCTGCGTCCTGAGACAGCGCAGGGAATTTTTGTGAATTTTAAGAATGTACAGCGTACTTCCAGAAAGAAAATCCCATTTGGTATCTGTCAGGTAGGAAAATCCTTCCGTAATGAAATTACACCGGGCAACTTCACCTTCCGTACAAGAGAGTTTGAACAGATGGAATTGGAATTTTTCTGCGAACCGGGAACAGATCTTGAGTGGTTTGCATACTGGAAGCAGTACTGTCTTGACTGGTTAAAAAAGCTTGGCCTTTCAGAGGAAGAGGTGCGTTACCGCGATCATTCTCCGGAGGAATTAAGCCATTACAGCAAGGCGACTACGGATGTGGAATTTTTATTCCCCTTCGGCTGGGGTGAGCTCTGGGGAATTGCAGACAGAACGGATTTCGATTTGACACAGCATCAGAACGTGTCAAAGCAGGATATGTCATACTTCGATGATGAAAAGAAGGAAAAATATGTACCTTATGTTATTGAACCGTCCCTTGGTGCGGATCGTATGGTGCTGGCATTCCTGTGCAGCGCATATGATGAAGAGGAACTGGAAGGCGGAGATATAAGAACTGTACTTCACTTCCATCCGGCGCTGGCTCCGGTTAAGATTGGCATACTTCCTCTTTCCAAGAAGCTGAATGAGGGAGCCGAGAAAGTATATGCTCAGCTGTCTAAGAAGTACAACTGTGAGTATGACGAACGCGGCAATATCGGCAAGCGCTACCGCCGTCAGGATGAGATTGGCACTCCTTTCTGTGTAACCTATGATTTTGACTCAGAGGAAGATGGTTCCGTGACCGTGCGGGACCGGGATACAATGGTTCAGGAAAGGGTTAAAATTGAAGATTTGAACGCTTACTTCGAAAAGAAATTTGAGTGGTAAAATGTGTGGTGGGAAGGCTGTCTGAGGATAGTCTTCTTTTTGTAAAAATATAACAGAAAATCCATTGTATCTATCGAAAAGGAGTGTTACAATAGCCATGTTACAGATAATGCGTTTTATCTGGAAATAAAGATAGAAAGTGGGAGGTTCATAAAGTGAGTGTAGCAAATGATGGATTAATGTGGGCGCTTGTAAAGGAAAAACCGGAAGAGGGTTTATGGATGAAGCGTGTGCCTGTTCCGGAGGTTGGTCCCAATGATGTGAAGATTAAGATTCATAAGACGGCCATCTGCGGCACAGACGTACACATCTACCAGTGGAACGATTGGGCACAGCACACGATTCCGGTGGGTCTTACAGCGGGCCATGAGTATGTTGGGGAAGTAGTAGAAAAAGGCGAAGGAGTAAGGGGCTTCCAGATTGGGGATCTGGTATCAGGGGAAGGCCATATCACGTGTGGAAAGTGCCGGAACTGTCTGGAGGGACATAAGGAGAATTGTAAGGATGCAAAGGGAGTCGGCGTTAACAGAAACGGCGCTTTTGCAGAATATCTTGTGATTCCGTCCTGTAATGTTTGGCCCTGCAATCCGGCAATTCCGGAGGAAATGTATGCGATTTTTGATCCATTCGGAAATGCGACCCATACGGCGCTGTCTTATGAAATGCTGGGAGAGGACGTGCTGGTGGCAGGCGCGGGACCGATTGGATGTATGGCGGCGGCAATCGCAAAATTTTCGGGAGCAAGGCATGTAGTTGTTACAGATATGAATCCGTATCGTCTCGAGCTGGCAGAAAAGCTTGGCGCAACGAGAACCGTAAATCTTAAGGAAGAAAAGCTTGAGGAGGTTATGAAGGAGATCGGTATGACAGAGGGCTTTGATGTGGGTCTAGAAATGTCGGGATCCCAGGCGGGACTGCATCAGATGATTCACAACATGAAGCATGGGGGAAACATTGCGCTTCTGGGACTCCAGAGAACAGATGCAGTGGTGGATCTTGAAACCGTTATTTTCAACGGCTTAAATATCCGCGGCATTTATGGAAGAAAGGTATGGGATACCTGGTATAAGATGTCCACGATGGTTCAGGCAGGCCTTGACATTTCTCCGATTATTACGCATCATTTTGAGATTAAAGATTATGAGAAGGGCTTTGAGGCGATGATTTCCGGTCATTCAGGAAAGGTAATTCTTGACTGGGCACATGTAAATGACTGAGTCTGTAAAGGGAAGCATTTTAAACGGATACGGAAAAAAGAAAGAGAGATAAGAAAACATGGCGCGAAAAAATGATATATTAGATATTTATACAAAGGAAGTAGAAGGGATTAAGGAGGCAGGGCTTTTCAAAGGCGAGGCTCCGTTTGTATCCCCTCAGGGAGCAAAAGTAAAGCTGGAGGACGGAAGAGAACTCCTGTGTATGTGTGCGAATAATTATCTGGGCCTGGGGGACAACCCGCGTCTTATAGAAGCGGCAAAGAGAACCTACGACGAAAAGGGATATGGCGTTGCATCGGTACGTTTTATCTGCGGAACACAGGACATTCATAAGAAGCTTGAGAAAAAGATATCCGATTTTCTGGGAACAGATGATACGATTCTTTATTCTTCCTGTTTTGATGCAAACGGCGGTTTGTTTGAGACAATTCTGACAACAGAGGATGCGGTTATCAGCGATGAGCTTAATCATGCGTCTATTATTGACGGTGTAAGGCTTTGTAAGGCAAAACGTTTCCGTTATAAGAACAATGATATGGAAGACTTAGAGGCAAAGCTTAAGGAGGCGGACGAGGCAGGGGCCCGCATTAAGCTGATTGCTACAGACGGCGTATTTTCCATGGACGGAATTATCTGTAATTTAAAAGGGGTCTGTGACCTTGCAGATAAATACAATGCACTGGTTATGGTAGATGACAGCCATGCAGTAGGATTCGTAGGAAAGACCGGCCGGGGGACACCGGAGCACTGCGGCGTACAGGGACGTGTGGATATTATTACCGGAACATTAGGCAAGGCGCTGGGAGGAGCTTCAGGGGGGTATACCTCAGGACGGAAGGAGATCATAGATCTTCTGCGCCAGAGAAGCCGTCCGTACCTGTTCTCCAATTCCCTAGCCCCGGCAATCGCAGGAGCGAGTATTGAGCTGTTTGACATGCTTGATGAGAGCACAGAGCTCCGTGACCATTTAGAGGAGGTAACAGCATATTACCGCAAGGAACTTGTAGACAACGGCTTCGATATTATACCGGGAACTCATCCATGTGTGCCGGTTATGCTTTATGATGAGAAAACAGCGGCAGAATTTGCAAAAAGGATGATGGAGAAGGGCGTTTATGTAGTAGCATTCTCCTACCCGGTAGTGCCGAAGGGGAAAGCAAGAATCCGCACGCAGGTATGTGCAAGTCATACAAAAGAGGATATTGATTTTATTGTAAAATGCTTTAAAGAAGTAAGAGAAGAAATGAAATAACAATCTGGGACGGAGTATTTTTAAAAATACTCCGTCCCAGATTGAAAATACCCTGTCCCTCATAAGGGAGAATTCAAAGAGAAAGGAAAATAACAGTATGGACAGAAAAAACGTATGGAACTCTTATACACCGGAGGAGCTTTTGAAACTGGAGAAGATAAACAATTTATACAAATCCTGCTTAGACGCAGGCAAGACAGAGCGGGAGTGCGTCAGTCTTACGGTAGAGATGGCAAAGGAGAAAGGCTACAGAGATTTAAAGGAAATTGTAGAAGCAGGCGGACCGGTAAAGGCAGGCGACAAGATATACGCAGTCTGCATGGACAAGACAGTCGTGCTATTCCATATGGGCAGCGAGCCTCTTGAGAATGGCATGAATATTTTGGGAGCACACATTGATTCTCCGCGTATTGATGTGAAGCAGAATCCTCTTTATGAAAATGAGGAGTTTGCTTATCTTGATACCCATTACTACGGAGGAATCAAGAAATATCAGTGGCTTGCCATTCCTCTTGCACTTCACGGTGTTGTAGTGAAAAAGGACGGTACAGTGATTACAGTGAATATTGGAGAGAAGGAAGAGGATCCGGTATTTGTTATTACAGACCTGCTTGTTCATCTTGCAGCAGACCAGATGGAGAAAAAGGCAAAAGAGGTTGTTGAAGGAGAGAAGCTTGACCTTATGATCGGAAGCCGTCCGTTAGAGAAGGATGAGAGTCTCGAAAAAGAAGAAAAAGAAGCCGTAAAGAAAAATATTCTCAGCATTTTGAAGGAGCATTACAACATAGAAGAGGAAGACTTTGTATCTGCGGAGCTTGAAATTGTGCCGGCAGGAAAGGCAAGGGATCTGGGAATTGACAGAAGCATGATTCTTGCGTATGGACATGACGACAGGGTATGCGCATTCACATCCCTGTTTGCTATGCTGGACGTGGAAAATGTAAAGAGAACCGCCTGCTGTATTCTTGTAGACAAAGAAGAAATCGGAAGCGTGGGTGCAACCGGTATGCATTCCAGATTCTTTGAGAATGTAGTAGCCGAGCTTACCGCTCTTATGGGCAGTGAGTCAGAACTTAAGGTAAGAAGGGCTCTTCAGAATTCAAAAATGCTTTCCTCTGACGTTAGCGCAGGCTATGATCCCATGTTTGCAGAGTGCTTTGAGAAGAGAAGCTCTGCGTTTTTCTCCAAAGGACTTGTCTTTAACAAATTTACCGGAAGCCGCGGAAAGGGCGGTTCCAATGATGCCAACGCGGAATACCTTGCAAAGCTTAGAAGCATCATGGATGGGGGAAAGGTTGCTTACCAGTTTGCCGAGCTTGGGAAGGTAGATGTGGGCGGAGGCGGAACCATCGCTTACATTATGGCAAATTACGGCATGGAGGTAATTGACAGCGGTGTGTCAGTGCTTTGTATGCATGCGCCTTGGGAGGCGGCAAGCAAGGCTGACGTGTTTGAAGCGTATAAAGGGTATAAGGTATTTTTAGAGGAAATGTAAAATCTCATGGATAAGGAGCAGAAAAAGCTTTTCAAAGCAATGACATTTGGAAAGAAGATAGAATATCTGTGGATGTACTATAAGGCATGGCTTGTAGGATTTCTGTTCTTCGGAGCGGCAGTCTGTATTGGAATTACAATGTACCAGGAAGCCCATAAGGCTGTGCTTTTAAACGTGGCAATTGTGGGAGGCGATAATACACAGGCGGTTCGATTTGCAGAAGGATTTGCAGAATATGCGGGAATTACTTCAAAAGACGGGGAAATCCGCGTGAAGGCAAACCTGCCGGATGAGAGCGGAGGAAGCTCTCTTCGGACTGCCCTTACGACTCTTATGGGAGCGGATGCGCTGGACGTGCTTATCTGCTCTAAGGGCGTGTACGAGGAATACAGCAGCCAGGATGCTTTCCTAGGCATGCAGGATCTGCTGGGGGAGAATGCAGAAAACTATGGAGATAAGGTACTCGCAGACGCTATAAGTATGGGAAAAGACAGTGTGCCGGGAAGAACGGAAATGGTCCGGTATGATGAAATTTATGCGGCTGTATCCGTGAACTGCCGGAATCAGGAAAGAGCGGCGGAGTTTTTGTGCTATCTGCTGGAAAATTGAGTAAATTTTGTATGAGATTTTGCGGGCAGCAGCTGATAACCTCTTGACGAATACTGGCAAAAACAGTAAAATATTATGTGCGACTTAGAAAAAATTTAGTTTTTAGGAGGTCATGACAAATGGCAAAATGGGTTTATATGTTCACAGAAGGTAATGCGACCATGAGAAACCTTCTTGGCGGTAAAGGTGCGAACCTTGCCGAGATGACAAGCTTGGGCCTTCCGGTACCCCAGGGCTTCACAATTACAACGGAAGCCTGCACACAGTACTATGAGGACGGAAGAGCAATTAATGACGAAATCATGGGACAGATCATGGAAGCTGTTACAAAGATGGAGGCCATTACAGAGAAGAAGTTTGGTGATAAAGAGAATCCGCTGCTTGTTTCTGTACGTTCCGGTGCAAGAGCATCCATGCCGGGTATGATGGATACCATCCTGAATCTTGGTCTGAATGAGGATGTTGTTGAAGTGCTGGCTGAGAAATCCGGTAACCCGCGCTGGGCATGGGACTGCTACAGAAGATTTATCCAGATGTACTCTGACGTAGTTATGGAAGTGGGAAAGAAATATTTCGAAGAGCTGATTGACAAGATGAAGGAAGAGAAGGGCGTTAAGCAGGACGTTGAGCTTACCGCAGATGATTTAAAAGCGCTTGCAGGTCAGTTTAAGGCAGAGTATAAGGAAAAAATCGGACAGGATTTCCCATCTGATCCGAAGGAGCAGTTAATGGGCGCAATCAAGGCTGTATTCCGTTCCTGGGACAACCCGAGAGCCAATGTATACCGTCGTGACAATGATATCCCTTATTCCTGGGGAACGGCTGTTAACGTACAGTCTATGGCATTTGGCAACATGGGCGATGATTGCGGTACAGGCGTTGCATTTACCCGTGATCCTGCTACGGGCGAGAATGGCCTGTTCGGGGAGTTCCTTACAAATGCACAGGGCGAGGACGTGGTTGCAGGTGTCCGTACACCGATGCACATTTCCGAGATGGAGCAGAAATTCCCAGAGGCATTTGTTCAGTTCAAGCAGGTTTGCGAGACGCTGGAGAAGCATTACAGAGATATGCAGGATATGGAGTTTACCGTAGAGCATGGCAAGCTTTACATGCTTCAGACACGTAATGGTAAAAGAACAGCACAGGCAGCTCTTAAGATTGCATGCGATCTTGTAGATGAAGGTATGAGAACCGAAGAGGAGGCAGTAGCCATGATTGATCCTCGTAACTTGGACACTCTTCTTCATCCTCAGTTTGACGCAGCGGCGCTTAAGGCTGCTACACCTCTTGGAAAGGGTCTCGGTGCATCTCCTGGGGCAGCTTGCGGTAAGGTAGTATTTACAGCGGAGGATGCTGTAGAATGGCATGCAAGAGGAGAGAAGGTAGTGCTTGTACGTCTTGAGACTTCACCGGAGGATATTACAGGTATGAAATCCTCACAGGGTATCCTGACCGTCCGCGGAGGCATGACAAGCCATGCAGCCGTTGTTGCACGTGGAATGGGTACATGCTGTGTATCTGGCTGCGGCGATATCGCTATGGATGAGGAGAATAAGAAGTTTACATTGGCAGGAAAGGAATTCCATGAGGGAGATGCAATCTCCATTGATGGTACGACAGG
>CAOJQZ010000018.1 GCA_948441955.1 uncultured Lachnospiraceae bacterium
GCTCTGCACAGAGGTCTGTTCAGGAACAAACGGTACTTCCTCAATGTCTCTGATTCCTTTCATGGTCCGGCTGTATTCCTCCAGCCGTTTCAGGTGTCCGGCCATAAGAGCAAGGGTACTTTCCAGTTTTTCATTACTGATCCTCCCTTCCGGAATATATCTTGACAGAAAATCCGTGTAACCCCGAAGCACTGTCAGCGGCGTACGGAGATCATGGGCAAACGCTGCGTTAAGCTCCTTTTGCCGGTCAATAAGTCTCCACATTTCTTCCTTTCCACGAACAAGCTCAAGACGCATAGCCTCCACAGAATCACAGAGCCTTCCCAGCTCGTCTTTACTTTCATAGCTTACCCGGAAATCCAGATCATCCTTTCGGATTCTCTCCACACTTTCCTCCAAAATAGAAAGGGGATACTTAAGCCTCTTGCGGTAAAACAAAAATATGGTAAAAATCATTCCTGTAAATGCATAAAAAAACGGACACCACACCCTGAGAATATCAAAAAACAGAAGCCTCTTTTCATAAATAATATCTTTCAGGTTTTCTGTTTCCCCATATTCCGCCCAGATACTCATCTCCCATTGCCGGCAGAATATCATTGTAATATAGGATAATCCCCACACAATAAATGCAAGCACTAGAATATACGCAATCATTGCCTTTCTGAAAGAAAGATTACGTATATAGGAAAGAAACCTGTCTGCTTTTTCTTCTAGCCAATCCATCTGTAACCCACTCCCCACACAGTTTCTATATACATTTGATCTGTATGCTTTCCTATCTTTCCACGGATTCTGCGTATGTGCTCCGTCACAATGCCGCTGTCTGCGTCCCTGTCGAATCCACGAACCTTTTCATATAATTGTTCTTTACTGAATACCTGACCGGAATGTAAAGATAACAGCTCCACAATCCTATATTCCGTCTTTGTGAACGCAATGGGTTGTTCCCCATAATAAACGGACTTTTCTTCATAGTGAACTGCCAGACGATCAAAGAGCTTAACTGCTCCCTCCGTTTTTTTACGGCTTTCACGCCGCAGGTGCGCTTCTACCCTGGCTCCCAGCTCATCTATACTGAAGGGCTTTAAAATATAATCGTCTCCGCCTGACACAAATCCCTTGATACAGTCCGCCTCCTCAACTTTTGCAGTCAGAAACAAAATGGGACAGGACACATGGGCGCGGATCCTTTCACACACCTCAAAGCCGTCAAGAAGGGGCATATTCACATCTAAAATAATAACATCCGGTTTCTGTGAAAGCTTTCCCAATACCTCAATACCATTTACGGCTTCGATAACCTGATAGTCCTGCATTTCAAAATAATCCTTCAAAAGTGACAGGATGCCCTGCTCATCATCTGCAATCAAAATTTTCTGTTTTTTCTCACGCATATGCAATAACCTCTCCGGGGATCCTCAAAAACGCCGTTTTTCCCACTGGTATTTTTCCATGTCCACACGTCCGTCTTTAAAGCCCACGCCCTCTCCTTTTAAAAGCTCTGTCTGATATCTGCCCCCGGAACTTTCTGCTCCCCCAAGCACTTCTCCGTCTTTTTTTACAACCCGGTGCCAGGGGATATCGCTCCCCTTCGGAAGCGCATGGAGGGCATAGCCTACTACTCTTGCCCATCGTCTGCTGCCTGCAAGCTCTGCAACTTGTCCGTAAGACGCCGCCCTTCCCCTGGGAATCTGATATACGATATCATAAATCATCTCGAATGTGCTTTTCTCCATTTCTCCACTCCTCAATCGCTTTCAGCCGTTCCCTTAATTCCTTCTCCTCCCCCTGTATTCCCGGGTGATAATAATGTCTGTCTTTTAGTGCATCTGGCAGACATTGCATATGTGTGAGCTTTTCTTCCGTATCATGGGCATATTCATACCCCTTTCCATAATTAAGCTCCTTCATAAGCCCTGTAGGCGCATTGCGAAGTACAAGAGGCACTGGTTCTGCGTTCAGCTCCTTTATATCCTGTTTACATTCTTCGCATGCTATGTATAGGGCATTGGATTTCGGAGCCATAGAAAGATATGTTACTGCATGAGTTAAATGCACGTCACACTCCGGCATTCCAAGAAAATGACAGGCCTGATACGCTGCCACGGCTATCTGCAGTGCGCGGCTGTCCGCCATTCCAATATCCTCACTTGCAAAACGAATCAGTCTCCTTGCAATATACAAAGGGTTCTCTCCGCCTTCAAGCATACGGCACATCCAATAGATTGCCGCATCCACATCGCTGTTTCTCATAGATTTATGAAGAGCGGAGATAAGATTATAATGCTCCTCCCCGTTTTTATCATAAAGGAGAGATTTCCGGCTGATACACTGTTCTAAATCCTCATCCGTAACAAGAATCCCTTCCGGGCTGACTGTGCCGTTTAATACCGCCATCTCCAATGTATTCAGTGCAGTTCTGGCATCTCCGTTTGAAAAAGATGCAATTGCCTTAAGCTGTCTGTCCGTCATCTGCACCTTCTGATCGCCAAACCCCGCCGGATTTGTCAGAGCCTTCCCAAGGAGCTTTACAAGCTCCTTGTTTTCCAGCGCCTTTAGCACAAACACCCGGCATCTGGAAAGCAGCGCCCCATTTACCTCAAAGGAAGGGTTTTCTGTAGTCGCGCCAATCAAAATAATGCTGCCCTTCTCCACAAAGGGAAGAAAGGCATCCTGCTGAGCCTTGTTAAACCTGTGTATCTCGTCTACAAAAAGCACTGTACGAATTCCCATTCTTCGGCTGTTCTCCGCCTGCCCCATAACCTCCTTAATCTCTTTGATTCCGCTGGTCACCGCACTGAAATTAATAAAATCAGCCTTTGTCCGTCCGGCAATAATGCTGGCAAGGGTCGTCTTACCTACCCCTGGAGGCCCCCAAAATATCATAGAGGATATCTGATCCTGTTCAATTAACCTGCGGAGCATTTTCCCTTTTCCCAGAAGATGCTCCTGTCCTGCAAACTCCTCAAGTGTGTGCGGGCGGATACGGCTGGCAAGGGGCGCGGTCTCCTTGCGGTCATCAAATAATGTCATCTGTTCCATATGCTCTATTTCTCCTGATAATCGCTTTTGCAGCTGTATAAATATCTGATCAATATAATTGTTTTGTTTCCCTCATGTTTCTGCTTCCATTATATAGTTTTTTCTACTAACAAACAATAAAAAGTAACTAATTAAAATGAATATCTCTGGGAAGCTTGAAAATTTTCAATCTGTATTCTGGAAAGCACGTCTATATAATTCAGCGGTTCATCCCAAATATACAAATGCGCTTTTTCGCACAGGCTCTTTGCCAGCAGCACCTTCTTTTTCTGTCCTGCGCTGAATTCACTGGTATCCTTGTCAAACTGTGTCCTTTCCATGCCCATTTTCCGAAGAATTGTTTTAAAAAGGCTTTCCGGAAGTTCATGGTCCTCTGCAAAACTTTCAGGACTGCCCTTTACTCCGGACGCATCCTGGGGAACATAAGATATTTTTAATCCGGCCCCTATATTGCATAATCCCGTAAAGGTAATTTCCTCCCCCAACAGAAGCTTTAATATACTAGACGTTCCGCTGCCGTTTCTCCCGGAAAGGCATACCCTGTCTCTCCGGCAGATTTCAAGATCCACTCCTTTTACGATCTCTTCGCTTCCATAATATAAATGAATACTGCGAAGCTCCAAAAGACGATCCGTATGATATTCTGCCGGATAAAGCTTAAGCTCTCCGGACTCATCAATATTTTCAAGAAGTCCTGTCTTCTCTTCTATCGTTTTTATCTGCCGGTTTTCAATTACCTTTGCCCGCTTCATCATTTTGGCAGATTTGTGTCCAATAAATCCCCTGTCAGGCCGAAGACCGGCAACTCTCTGCCCTTTCTTGCTCTTCTCCACACGCTCCGACCAGACCGAGGTTCTTTTCGCCGCCTTGTCAAGACGTTTTATCTCCCCCCGCAGCTTTTCATTTCTCAAAAGCTCGCGTCTGCCCTCTGCATCTTTATTCCTATACCATGTGCTGAAATTCCCCTTTTGTACTTCAATATTTTTTCGATTGATAGATAAAACATGATTTACACAGGAATCCAAAAGCTACCGGTCATGGGAGACAAGAATAAACCCTTTCTTACGGTTCAGGTATTCTGCCATAACCCGCCTTCCCTCTGTATCCAGATGATTTGTCGGCTCGTCAATCAGAAGAAACCGATTACTCCCAAGAAATAACGCCGCAAGAAGCACCTTTGTCCTCTCCCCAAAGCTTAAGGTCGAAAAAGGACGATACAGAACCCCTGCATCTGTCTTAAGAAGATTCAGCTCCCGAAAGATTTCCCAGTCTTCATTCCTCGGATTGATTTCCTCAATAATTTCAAAGGTCATGCGGCTTTCATCTGCCGCCTCATAAGGGAAATATTCAAACTCCACGTGGGAGGATATGTTTCCCTGATAGGGATATTGACCTAAAAGCAGCTTTAAAAAAGTAGTTTTTCCCCGCCCGTTTCTTCCAATGAATCCGAGTCTCCAGTCTGTATCGATCTGAAATGATACATGGGAAAATACCTCGTCATAACTTCCCTCATAGGAAAAGCTTAAATCTATAACGTCAATTAATGACATATGCATCCCTCCTGTCTCTTAAACAGCGCTAAAAAACCGCAGGAAAATCCTTTCCTGCGGTCCACGGCATTAAACATTCCCTCCGGGCACAATTACAGCCCTTTTTATTAAGAGGAACACTGGTATCAACAACCCGCTATATACATGGAATACGGATAAAAGACTTCCTGCTGCCGGCATAGCAAAACATACGGCGCATAGTATAGATGCTGCCGCAATTTGTCTGCTATACAGTTACATTTCTGATTAGCAAGAAGTATTCTTCATCCTTTCATCCCTTTCTTTTTTATTCTTTACCCAGATTATCATAGAATCTCCGGTTTGGCAACAGTTTTTTAAACAGGGCGTCCGCCTGAAAATAATTATCCTTCAGCCACGGATGGAATTCTGTTAAAATATCGCCGGCTACATCTTACCTCATAAGTGTAAGAAAGCTCTCTCCGTCCCCTTTATAATCAATTCCAAAATATTCTGCTATGGTCTGGGCAATATCCGCAAAGCTTGAGCGGATTCCCATATTTACACCTTTTTTAAGCCCTTCTCCATAACACAGGCAGGGCGTATACTCCCTGCTGTGATCCGTCCCTTTAAATCCCGGATCACAGCCGTGATCCGCCGTAACGATAAGAAGATCCTCCGGCTGCATCTTCTCCATGAATGCTCCAAGCTGCACATCCACTTCATTCAGCGCCCCCACATACCCTGGAATGTCGTTGCGGTGTCCGTAGATCATATCAAAATCTACCAGGTTCACAAAGCACAGCCCTTCAAAGTCCTTATCAAGAAGTTCTATAGTCCTCTCCATATTTTTTGTATTGCCTTCATTCGGATAGGTTTCCTGAATGCCTTTTCCTGCAAATATATCGTAAATTTTCCCTACGCCAATGGTTGCATAGCCCTTTTCCTTAAGAACATCCAATATCGTTTCCTTCGGAGGCTCCAGGGAAAAATCATGCCGGTTCACCGTGCGCATATAATCCGGATATTCTCCCACAAACGGGCGGGCAATTACCCTTCCCACTCCATGCTCTCCCTGAAGAAGCCCCCGGGCTTTCCGGCAGATTTCATAAAGCTCCGGAAGGGGAACCACTTCCTCATGGGCGGCAATTTGAAATACGCTGTCCGCCGAGGTGTAGACAATCAGCTTTCCGGTTTCTACATGCTCTTTTCCATAGTCCTTAATGACCTCTGTCCCGGAATAGGTTTTATTGCATAAGGTCCCGCGGCCCACGGCCTTTTCAAAAGCGTCTATAACCTCTTCCGGAAATCCGTCCGGATAGGTGGGCATAGCCTGCTCTGATACCATACCGGCTATCTCCCAGTGCCCTACCGTAGTATCCTTTCCCGCAGACTTCTCTGTCATCTTGGCATAACAGCCCTCCGGCGCGCCGCCTTCCTTCTGAAAAGACGTGCCGTTCAGATGATAAAGTCCCAACCGTTCAAGATTGGGAATATGCAGATTTCCGCTTCTTACACAGGTGCCAAGGGTGTCGCACCCTACGTCATCAAATTGATCTGCATCCGGCGCTTCCCCGGCACCTACACTGTCTAAAACAATTAAAAATACTCTCTTTGACATTTTCGCCGTCTCCTGTTCCATACCATTCTCCAGATTCACCTATCCTGCTCTAATTCCCAGAGCACCCGTGTTTTTCTTCCCCGCAGTGATGTTCGCCGCAGGAATGCCCCTGACCGTGGTGGCTGCACTTAACGTCTGCATCATATGCAAGCTGTCCATTAAGAAATGCATTTACCGCCTCATCCGCCTCTCCGGACACACCCCCATACAGCTTAATTCCTGCCTCCTTAAGCGCCGTCTGAGCTCCGCCGCCAATTCCACCGCAGATTAAAAGCTCCGCCTTCTGTTCTGTAAGAAATCCAGATAAAGCGCCATGTCCCTGACCGTGTGTGTCCACAATCTGCGTATCCGTAACGCGTCCATTCTCCACATCATAAAGCTTAAACTGCTCTGTGTGTCCAAAATGCTGAAAAATCATTCCATTCTCATAGGTTACTGCAATTCTCATTTTTATTCTTCCTCACTTTCCTGATGAAATACCTTTTCGTATAAATTATCCCCTGCACTCCCCCCGGATCAGCTCACAGACGGCCTCCACTGCCACCCGGACAGCCCCGTCTGTATCGTGAACCTGTGCATTTGGAAGTCCAAGTTTTTCCCGCTCCTGATTGGCAACCACAAGAAGGACAGAACCGACCCGTACCCTTCTGTATGCCCCTGTGATAAACAAAGCCGCTGATTCCATTTCCGACGCCATACAACCCATGCGCACCCACGCATCCCATTTATTAAGAAGCTCAAAACCCACTGGATGGCGCTCTGGCTGATGCTGGCCATAAAAAGAATCCTTGCACTGCACCACGCCGGTGTGATAGACCGCATGGAGTTTTTCCGCCGCAGATATCAAGGCATTTGTCACTCCCAAATCCGCAACCGCCGGATATTCTATAGGGGCATACTCCTTACTTGTACCTTCCATGCGGACGGCCCCGGTTGCAATTACCAGATCTCCTCCGCAGATTTCTGTCTGCATCCCTCCGCAGGTTCCGACACGCACAAAAGTATCTGCTCCGCAGTTTACCAGCTCCTCCAGTGCGATGGACGCCGAAGGGCCTCCGATTCCCGTACTGGTTACGCTGACCCTCACACCGTCAAGGGTACCTGTGTATGTGACATACTCCCTGCTGTCCGCTATAAGCTCTGCATCGTCAAAATATGCCGCAATCTTTTTACATCTCTTTGGATCCCCCGGAAGAATCACATATTTTCCTACGGAACCTTCCCCTAAGCCTATGTGGTACTGAATCCCTGCACCTTCTGTATAATCTACCATCTTTCTTCTCCTTCCCAGGCCGTTTTAACCACTTTCCTGCTTTTCCTATAGCTTAAATCCCAGCGGAACCATTTCCTCTAATGTGTAAAGCTCGTAATGCTCTCTGTCAACTGCAAGAATAATCTGGAAATCCGCGTCACAAAACTCCAGCATCACCTGCCTGCATATCCCGCAGGGCGGACACAGGCTCCTTACCCCCTCTTCTGCCCTGCCGCCTACAACGCATATGGCGAGAAAATCTCTTATTCCTTCGCTGACCGCTTTAAATATCGCGGTACGCTCCGCGCAGTTTGACGGGCCGTAGGCTGCATTCTCGATATTGCAGCCTGTATAAATCCTTCCGTCTTCCACCAGAAGGGCGGCTCCCACCTTAAAATCCGAATACGGCGCGTAGGAATATTCTCTCTGTTTTAGTGCAATATCAATAAGCTTTTGTATATGTTCCTCTTCTATCTTTTTTCCTTCCATCTCTGGATCACTCCTTCAGGCATTTTATGATTCTGCTTGTTCCAAGCCTGTCTGCTCCAAGCTCTAGAAAACGCGCCGCATCGGACAGCCCGCTGATTCCGCCTGCCGCTTTTATCCGCACATTTTCCCCTACATGCTCTGCAAATAATCTTATATCGTCAAAAGCAGCTCCCGCTGTAGAAAAACCTGTGGAGGTCTTAATATAATCTGCTCCGGCATCCGTAACGATTTCGCACATCTTCACCTTCTCTTCTTCATTTAAAAGACAGGCTTCGATAATAACCTTCAGTATTTTATCCTTACAAATCTTCTTAAGGCTTTTTATTTCTCTTTCCACATCCTTATATCTTTTGTCCTTCAGCCATCCGATGTTTATCACCATATCGATCTCATCTGCTCCGTTTTCAAGCGCATTCTCTGTCTCAAACTCTTTTACGGCCGTTGTACTGTAGCCATTTGGAAAACCAATGACCGTACACACCGGCATACGGTTCCCCAGATATTCCTTTGCCTGTTTTACATAAGAAGGAGGAATACATACTGAAGCCGTATTACACCGCAGTGCGTCATCACAGATGCTTATTATCTCCTCCCATGTGGCTGTCTGGCTTAAAAGCGTATGATCTACCCGCTTTAAAATCTCCGTAACATCCATTATACCCACTTCCTTCTATTTCATATAAGACTATTATAAACCATATTTATCTTAAATGCACCTGAAACTGTAATTACAACTATATTTTTATCTGATAAACTTTCCTGACAGTTCAAATCCGTGATCCATAGGCCCTCTTCCTCTTCCTAAGTCAAGCATAGCTCCAAGGGCTCCGGAGACATACGCCTTTGCCCGCTCTACCGCCGTATCCATATCGCAGCCTTTTGCAAGGTTGGATGCAATAGCGCTGGAAAGAGTACATCCTGTCCCATGGGTGTTGGGATTGGGAATGCGCTTCCCGAAGAACCATCGATATTTTCCGTCCCGGAAAAGAAGATCGTTCGCCTCATTGATCTGATGACCCCCTTTACATAAAACTGCACAGCAATATTTTTCGCTGATTCTCTGGGCCGCCCGAATCATGTCATCCCCTGTCTTTATAGATATGCCGGCCAGCACCTCTGCCTCAGGAATATTCGGTGTGAGTATATCTGCTATCGGCAAAAGCGCTTCCTTTAATGCCTCTATAGCATCTTCTTTCATCAGCCTTGCACCGCTTGTTGACACCATCACCGGGTCTGCTACAATATTCCGCGCCTTGTATTCCTTAAGCTTCTCCGCTGTTTTCCTAAGCAGCGGTGCAGAAGATATCATCCCTGCTTTTACTGCATCGGGAAAAATATCTGTAAATATATTATCCATCTGTTCCCCTAAAAATTCCGGCGTCACCTCCATAATACCTGTTACTCCGATGGTGTTCTGAGCCGTTAAGGCTGTAACTGCGCTCATAGCATAAACGCCGTTGGCAATCATGGTCTTAATGTCTGCCTGAATCCCTGCCCCTCCGCTGGAATCACTTCCTGCAATTGTAAGTGCCGTTTTCATAGCATTTGCGTTCCTTTCCTGTTAAAAAAATACATCTTTTAAGTACGTGAAATCCTGTAAAAAAACATCTGCCAGCCGTCTTATCTCCTGTGTGTCTTCCGCACTATATCTATCGTAAACCCCCACTGTCCGGAAGCCTGCGGCCTTTGCCGTCTCAAGCGCATAAAGGGCATCCTCAAATACGTAAATGTCTGAAGCATCTTCCCCTAAGTATTCTCCCGCAGTCAGATAGATAAGCGGATCACTTTTTCCTCTGCCTATTTCACTGCAGGTAAATATTCTGCTAAAATACGGCAGTATCCCAAGCCTTTTAAAGGCGGCTTCCACGTACTCTCTCTTTCCGGATGTAGCTGCCGCCACGGGGATTTTTTCATCGAAAAGCTTCCCAAGAAAATTCCCGGCCCCCTTTTTTAACAGCGCTTTCTTATAGTAAAAATCTTTGATTACGCCAAGTACACCCTGAATAATTTCAGAAATATCCTGGGAAAGCTTATAATATTCCTTTATATATACCGCGCCTTCCTCAATGGTCATGGGAAAGAGAATACGCCCGAGCATTTTCTCCGGCTCCTTTCCGATTGCTCTTAAATACCTTTCTCCGGCTTCCTCCCAAATTCCCACAGAATCAAGAATCGTTCCATCCACGTCGAAGATTGCCGCCTTCATCATGCTTCTATACCATCCCTTTCACATATCATAGCAAAGGTCAATTCTTTTAATTCTCTTGCCGCAGCTTCAATATCCCGGCTGGCAAATATGGCGCTGATCACGGCAATCCCACAGACACCGCTTCCAGAAAGCTCCTTCACATTTTCTCTGGTGATTCCGCCGATTGCGATTACCGGAATACTTACAGCATTGCAAATTGCCTTTAACGTATCATAGCTTACGTCGTTGGCATCCTTTTTGGAGTCTGTAGGAAACACTGCTCCTACGCCAAGATAATCAGCCCCCTGCCTTTCTGCCCGCACCGCCTGCTCCACAGTCTGTGCAGATACGCCGATGATCTTATTATCCCCAAGTATACTCCTTACTTCAGACGCATCCATATCGCTTTGTCCTACATGAACGCCGTCTGCATTTGCTGATAGTGCGATTCCCACGTCATCATTAATGACAAAAGGAACCTGATATTCTCCACAAAGCTTTTTCAGCGCCTTTGCCTCTTCCAAAAATTTTTTCTGCTCCAGATCTTTCTCCCGAAGCTGAATAAATGTTGCGCCGCCTTTAAGGGCTTTCTCTACCTGACGGTACAACGTTTCGTCCCCAAGCCAGCTTCTGTCCGTCACCCCGTAAAGCCTCAAAGCTTCCTTAGAACACCTCATACTTTGCTCCTTTCTCCAGTGTGTAGGCATCCATATTATAGATCGCATCAATAATCCGGCTGCGGTAAGCAGAATTTCCGTCTCCTTTCTGCATCCTTCCATAGGCGATCTCTCCTGCAAGTCCCATGGCACACACTGCAGCCGCCGCTGCTTCCAGCTTATTCCCGGGATTCGCTGTTACAAAAGCAGTCATCATACCGGATAACTGGCAGCCTGTCCCTGTAATATGCCCCATCTCAGGGCGGCCATTCCTTATTGCATAGCACCTGTCTCCATCACTTACCAAATCAACAGCTCCCGTAATTGCTGCAATACATTCCATTTTTTTTGCAAATTCCTTCGCAAACGTCACTGCTCCGTCAAGGCTTTCCTCTGTAACCGCATCCGCCGCATCCGCGTCTACTCCCTTTGTTGTTCCGCTTCCAAGTGCAAGCGTTTTAACCTCAGAAATATTTCCACGAACCACATCAAATTTAAGCTCTTCCATAAGCCTCCGTGACGTATTTGTACGAAGAGCGCTGGCGCCGGCGCCTACCGGATCTAAAAGCAGTGCATGCCCCAATTCGTTTGCCTTTCTTCCAGCCAAAAACATACCTTCCATACTCCGCTTATTCAGCGTGCCGATATTAATATAAAGCCCTCCGCAGATTGATGTAATATCCACCACATCCTCCGGTTCATCCGACATAATCGGACTGGCGCCACAAGCAAGAAGAATATTCGCCACATCATTCACCGTTACATAATTTGTAATATTATGCACAAGCGGTGTCTTTTCCCTTACATTCATCATACAGTTTCCAAACATAGTCTCCTCCTTTGAGGGGTTGGGGACGTAGTAAAATTAATTTTACTACGTCCCAGATTGAAAAAACCCTGTCCCCTTTTGAAAATTTCCAACTTAAAAAGCGAATATGCCACATAATGGTATATTCGCTCAAATGCTGAAATATAATTTCCCTACGTTGGCATTATCCAAATCAGGTTCCCGGGTCTGGACGATTCAGTCCACTCTCAGCCCGCTTGATACGCAAGCTCCCCTGTTTTATTTTGTTTTTTATTATAGCAGACAATCATTCAAGTGTAAAGTTCATTTTTAATTCAACTCGTTCTCCGAACCCGCGCTCTGCATGCCGCCGAAATCCGTGCCATATTCCCAACAAAGATATATCATGATATAATACCCTCAGTGAACAAAAAATTACAACTCTGTCCGTATTATCTGTTATACGACGGAAAATAGAATAAACGAAAGGGATTTGCAAATATGAGTGAACAATTAACAAAAAGTGATATTCAGAAAATAAAAGAAGAAATTGAATACCGAAAACTGGTTGTCCGAAAAAAGGAACTGGAAGCAGTGAAGGAAGCAAGAGCACAGGGAGATTTAAGCGAAAATTTTGAATATAAAGCGGCAAAGCAAGATAAAAACCGTAACGAAAGCCGCATTCGTTATCTGGAGCGCATGCTGAAAAATGCCCGGGTCATATCTGACAACTCAAAGGAAGATGAGGCCGGTATTAACAATACAGTAACCGTATATTTTGAAGATGACGATGAAACAGAAGTTTTTCGTCTGGTAACCAGTGTCCGCGGAAATTCCATGCAGGGCCTTATTAGCATTGAGTCTCCTATGGGAAAAGCGCTTCTCGGCCATAAAGCCGGAGAGCGATTATTTGTGAAAACAAATGATAACGGAGGCTATTATGTGGTTATTAAAAAAATTGATAAAACAACCGATGATTCTGCCGATGAAATACGGAAATTTTAAGGTAATTTCCTTGCTTTTTCCCGTATTATATCATATTATAAAAATGTCACAGGCAACAGCGGGTAAAAAATAAAATTTCCCCTTTATATTTCCTTGTAGACGAATCCATCCCTCATATCCGGATTCGTTGTCTGTTGGTATGTGACTGTTTTCATTATTGAAAATCGGGCAGTCCGTATTCTATACGGCTGCCCGGTCTCTGTTTATATTATTTCATTTCTTACAAAAGTCCGCCAATGGATAAAAACAAGGGTGCAAACACAAGGGAAACAATCGTCATCAGCTTAATCAGAATATTAATAGACGGTCCGGATGTATCTTTAAACGGATCCCCAACCGTGTCTCCTACAACTGCCGCCTTATGAGCCTCGCTTCCCTTGCCGCCGTGGTTTCCGTCCTCAATGTATTTCTTCGCATTATCCCATGCTCCCCCTGCATTAGACATAAAAATTGCCATCATAACGCCTGTTACAAGAGCGCCTGCAAGCAGGCCTCCAAGGGAAGCCGGCCCTAACAGGATTCCCACAAGAAGCGGTGCGGCAACCGCCATAATACCCGGTACAAGCATTTCCTTAAGAGCCGCTGTGGTAGAGATTGCAACACAAGATTTATAATCAGGCTTTGTGGTTCCTTCCATAATACCCGGCATCTCTCTGAATTGACGTCTTACCTCTTCAATCATCTGGTATGCTGCTTTTGATACCGATTCCATCGTCATAGCAGAAAATAAGAATGGAAGCATGCCTCCGATAAACAGACCGATAATCACACGGCTGTCAAGAATATCAATATTTTTAAGCTGTACTGCCTCCGCGTAGGATACGAAAAGCGCCAGCGCTGTAAGGGCGGCGGATCCAATCGCAAAGCCCTTTCCCATAGCCGCCGTGGTATTTCCTACCGCATCCAACTTATCTGTAATCTTACGGACAGACTTGTCAAGCCCTGACATCTCTGCGATACCGCCTGCATTATCTGCAATGGGGCCATAGGCGTCTACAGCTACTGTAATCGCTGTCGTTGACAGCATGCCTACCGCCGCCAGTGCAATTCCATAGAGACCGCAGAACTGATAGGAAGCAAAAATGCCGATACAAATCAGAAGGATTGGTATTCCGGTAGATTTCATACCTACAGCAAGACCGCTGATAATTGTTGTGGCAGATCCCGTCTCTGATTGGGATGCGATTTCTTTTACAGATTTATAATCTCCGGATGTATATACCTCGGTAATGATTCCAATCAAAAGTCCTACAATCAGTCCAGCGACAATTGCAATCGCCGCGTTGAAATTACCAAATAAGTAATTGCTGAGTATAAATGCCGCAATAAGGACCACAATACTTGCCGCATACGAACCAGTTTTAAGAGCTTTGTGCGGATTTGCATTCTCATCGCCTTTTACAAAAAAGGTTCCAAGAATAGACGCCAGCAGTCCAAGCCCCGCGATCACAAGGGGATAGACCGCGCCCTCAATCTTATAATATACAATCCCAAGCGTAAGAGCGGAAATCAATGCTCCTACATAGGATTCAAACAAATCTGCTCCCATGCCGGCAACATCACCCACGTTATCTCCTACATTATCTGCAATAACCGCCGGGTTACGCGGGTCATCCTCCGGAATTCCGGCTTCAACCTTACCTACAAGATCTGCGCCCACATCCGCCGCCTTTGTGTAAATGCCGCCGCCTACACGGGCAAATAATGCAATTGAAGAAGCGCCCAGACTGAAACCTGAAAGTACCTCAACATTTTTAGTCATAAGGTAGATTACGCTTACGCCAAGAACACCTAAGCCAGCCACACACATTCCCATAACCGCTCCGCCTGAAAATGCGATGGAAAGGGCCTTATTCATCCCGCTTTCTTTGGCAGCATTTGCAGTTCTTACATTCGCTCTCGTTGCTACGGTCATCCCGCAGTATCCTGCAGCTGTGGAAAATAATGCTCCTACAACAAAACAGATCGCTGTAATCCAGTTCCCAATCCCCAGTCCGATTAATAGAAACAGCACAACAACAAAAACAACTAAAATCTTATATTCAGCTGTCAGAAATGCCTGCGCACCCTCGCTGATTGCCGCCGCAATCTCCTTCATTCTGTCTGTCCCTGCACTCTGCTTCGTTACCTTTGATGCAAGATATGCTACAAATAATAACGCCGCTGCCCCAAAAACAGGAACAATGTTTAACAACACGTTCATTAAAAAGCCTCCCAACATATTTATTTTATCTATCGTATCACGAAAGCATATACAATTACTACCCATTTTTATTTTTTTAGTACTTTTTGCTAATATGACTGTCAGTTGTTTGTCATTAATAGACAAAAAAAAGAAGCGAGGGTTTACCTCGACTTCTCCTCTGCTAAGAGCGCCGCTCCGATGGCTCCGGCATATCTTCCATTTTCCGTCGGCTCTACAGTCTGGCCTATCTTTCCTGACAGCGCACTTGTAAAATATACACTGTGGCTTAATCCACCGGTTAGTATTACCTTATCAGGAAGATTCTTCCTCTGGCTAAGCTGGGCCACCTTTGCCGCCACAGAATCCACCACGCCCGCCGCGATATCCTCACGCCTTCTTCCTTCTCCGATATAATTAATTACCTCGGACTCTGCAAATACGGTGCACAGTGAACTGATGGGCAATACTGTCCCGGCCTTCGCCATATCAAAAAGCTCTCCTAATGTAACACCCAGACGATTCGCCATAATCTCGAGAAACTTACCGGTTCCGGCAGAGCATTTATCATTCATCAGGAAATCCTGTACCATACCATGAGCCACAAGGATGACCTTTGTATCCTGACCGCCTACGTCTATGATTGCACAGTCATCACCCGCAATTTCCCGGCCGCCTCTGGCATGGCATGTGATCTCCGTAATCACATAATCTGCAAAATCCACTGCCACACGCCCGTATCCGGTAGCCACTACCTTTGTATCCTCCGACAGAACATCGATCCCGTCCTCCAGTAATTTCTCCCTAATTGTCAGTGTTGTTTCCTTACTGCTCCATCCGGTAGGCAGTACGAAGTATATTTCTTTCTCTCCCCGAACTGCAACCTTAGATGCTGTAGAGCCGATGTCAATTCCTACATAATTCATATCTGTTTTCCTCTTTTCCACGTCAGAGTATATCTATCATCGTACTCTGACTAGCAATATTTATCCCTTCTGGGATTGATGTCTCTCTCGACAGCCTCAATTTTCAAAATCTCTATTCCATGCTCTTTTACACATCCATGAATTTCCGGTATGTCCTTCTCCTCAACCAGAAGAGAGACTCCGCAGCATGTACTTAAAACTCTGGGAGTCGGGGCAATAACTGCCCGAACCCCCAGACATTTTAATTCTCTATAAAGACGCATGGCATTATCATGATTGGGAAACAACACATAATGCTGAAGCTTATGCATACACTGTACTCCTGTTATGTAATATCTAGTTATTTAACATCTCTATAAATGCGCTGACTCTTGTACGCAGCTGCTGTGCGTCGCTGTCCGTATAATCCGTTTCGATTCCAAGCACCGGTATGCCTGCTTCTTTCATCGCGCGCTCTACAAAATATCCCTCTGTATCATACAGGTTACAGAACTTAAGATTTACGTCTATAATGCCGTCAACCTTATATTCCTTTGCAAGGCGCAGAATGTCGTCAATTCTTCCGGCGTTAGGAGTAAAGCACGCACAGTTAATGCCCATATATCTCTCTGCAAGAGCCGTAATCTGTTCATCGACAGTCTCTTTACTCTCGTCAACCTGTCTCTCAAAGTAACGGGTACCTGTGCACATTTCTTCACAGACAACAGCTCCGCCGCTTGTCTCAACAATATTATGTAATTTCCAGTTCGGAATAGCAAGGGGTGTTCCCGTGAGCATAATACGCTTCGTTCCGGCGCCGAATACACTGACTCCGTCCGCCACTCTCTTTTCCAGCTCGTCGCACAGCTTGTTTGTCATCTGTGTAAATCTTCCCGGATCGTCGTAAAATGCAATCTGTGAAATAAGAAGCGCATCACATCCGCTGATCGGAATGTTCTCACTCTTACGGGCTGCGTATAATCTCTCCAGAGCCTTCCTCTTGGCATTGATAAGTTTAATACTCTCTGCAAGCTTTTCTGCCGTCACTTTGTTCCCGGTAAATTCTTCCACTACGTTTTTAAATTCTTCAATCTCCTCTGCCCAAGCCTTTACATCCTTGGCCCGTTTCATCTGAGGAAGATTCATTACATGCACTGGCACATCCTCCGAAAGAATCTCCCATGCCTTTTTCTTTCCATCGCAGGTTGTTTCTCCAACATACATATCTGCAATTCTAAAAAACGGGCACGTTCTGTCGATTCTTGCGCCCACAGATGCCTTGATCAGCGGGCAGGTATTGGTGGGCAGCACCTTCTCCCCGCCCGGAACCCAGAACTGGGATCCCCCGCAGAGTCCTGTGGCGATGGCGTCTGCTGCAAATACAATTTCGTCCGGCACATATACGCAGAAGGTGCCGAATACCTTTCCTCCTTTTTTCTGATGCTCGATAAGCTCCGACGGACGAATACCGTGAATATCTGCCACCACCATATTATAGTAATCCATTCCTTCCGGACGATTCTCCTGCGACAGATAGACATCACCAAATGCCTGCGGAAGCACTGCACATAGCTGGTCATGGGTCTCCACGTCCATACCCAGGTCTTCCCACATTTTACGATAATCAGCCATTTTACTTTTCCTCCTTCGTGTTTCTTTTTTCGTAATTCAACTGTTCCCTTTTTCTCAAAAGAGTATATAATTACCGTAACATTTTTTATGGCTTTGGACAATGAGATCATCCAGAACATATTATTGATTTTTATTATGATTCATGGATATATATTTGTATTATCTATAAATCTTACAGCGTGTATCACAGCAGATTTTTTATTCCATCTAAGCAGTCGTCGATTTCTTCCTTTGTATTTGCCATGCTAAATGCAAACCGCACGGTTCCCTGAGGATACGTGTGCAATGATTTATGCGCAAGAGGCGCGCAGTGAAGCCCTACCCTTGTCATAACTCCATAGTCTGATTCCAGCCCGAAGGCTACAACCGCATTGTCCCTCTTCTCAAAATCCAGCGATACGACCGCTGTGCGTCCGCTGGTTCCCTGCCTTCCCACAATACGTATATCGGAAAGCTCCTTTATCTTCTCAATAAAATATCCGGCAAGCTCCATTTTCCTTCTATGTATTTCCTTCACTCCTGCCTTTTCAATATAGGAAAGCGCCGCGTGAAGCCCGATAATTCCCGGAAGATTCATGGTGCCGCTTTCATATTTATCTGGAAGCTTTTCCGGCATGTCAAAGGAATCTGACTGACTTCCCGTCCCCCCTGCAATCAATGGCTTCATCATGCTGTCCAACTCCTCAGATATGAGAAAGCCCCCTATTCCCTGGGGGCCCAGCAGCCCCTTATGTCCGGTGAACGCAAGAAAATCAATCCCGCTGCCTCTCATATCTACAGGAAGAGTTCCGGCGCTCTGGGCCGTATCAACGGCAAAGAAAATGTGATGCCGCCGGCAGATATCACCGATCTCCTCCACCGGCACAACTGTCCCGCATACATTCGATGCATGGGAAACGATAACCGCCTTCGTGTTCGGACGCACAAGAGCTTCAATATCCTCCGGCTTCACTACGCCTTCCGTATCTGTTCGGGCTGTATCATAAGTAACTCCCAGATACTCCATCTGCCTTAGGGGACGCATTACGGCATTGTGTTCAATCCCAGTCACAATAACATGGTCTCCTGATTTTAAAAAACCCTTTATAAACATATTCAGCGAATAGGTTATCCCTGGTGTAAACAACACTCTTTTCGAATCCTCTGCATGAAACAATCTGGAAAGCTGTTCTCTTGTATCAAGCACAATACCTTCCACTTCATAGGCCCCTTCATAATTTCCCCTGTTAATGTTAAAAGCCCCCTTCGTAAGAAGCTCTGACATCGCTTCTGCCACGCCCGGAGCCTTTGGCCATGACGTACTTCCATTGTCAAAATAAATCTGTTTTCCCATAATCAATCCCTACTAACACTAAACCGTTGGGCGGTGCGGTTACACCGTCCGCCGTCCTCTCTTTTGCTTCTAATATATCTTTCACCCGTTCCGGAGTATAAAAGCCGCGCCCCACACGGATCAAAGTTCCTGCTATAATCCGTACCATATTATATAAAAAGCCATTTCCCGTCACACGTATGGTAATATCCGGTCCATCCGCCGTAATACGAATATCTGCAACCGTTCGCACTGTATCCGCGGCATTGGTTTTTATATTACAAAAGCTGGCAAAATCATGCTTCCCAACCAGATAAGCAGCGCCCGTTTTCATTTTCCCAATATCAAGAGGAAAGGAGACAAAGGTACTATACCGCCTTTTCAACGGATTCTGAATCTCATGATTATAAATATGGTACTCATAGGTCTTGGTAATTTCCGCTCTATATCTGGGGTGCCAGTCAGACGGTACCTCCTCCGAACGTACAATCACAATATCCTCGGGCATACGCTGGTTGATGGCATACGCCATACGCTCCGGAGGAATCCGGGACTCTGTGTCAAACACCGCCACATTTCCCAGCGCATGAACTCCCGAATCCGTCCGGCTAGCGCCGATGATATGAATATCCTCACCGGTCAGCCTGCTGATTTCACGATTCAGCACCTCCTCAATTGTGATTCCATTGGGCTGAATCTGCCAGCCGCAATAATTTGTGCCGTCATAAGCTACAACAATTCTCACTCTTTTCATACAATTTTCTCCAAGTCCCAGTTGGGGACGTAGTAAAATTAATTTTACTACGTCCCCAACTACAATTCAGAATATCCATACCCTTAGCGGTACGTATCTTCCGATTCCGAACACTGCTATTACATAAACAATTACAACAATATAAGCAATTCTATCCTTCGTCCGGTAATGAAGGGGTTTCATCTTCGTCCGCCCTTCTCCTCCGCGATAGCACCTTGCCTCCATCGCCATGGCGAGGTCATTGGCCCGACGGAAGGCCGACACAAACAAAGGAACCAGTATGGGAATCATGTTTTTTGCCCTCTGGATCATATTTCCGCTTTCAAGGTCTGCACCCCGGGCAATCTGGGCCTTCATGATTTTATCGGTTTCTTCTAATAGTATAGGAATAAACCGAAGCGCAATGGACATCATCATCGCCACCTCATGGACCGGAATATGAATTTTGTTCAATGGATACAGAAGCTTTTCTATTCCGTCTGTCAACTCATTAGGGGTCGTAGTAAATGTCATAAGGGATGAACCAATAATCAGATAAATCAACCGGACTGCCATATATACTGCTGTCTGAAGTCCTCCTTCCGTAATGGTAAATATCCCTTTATGAAACAATACGTCTCCATCCCTTGTAAGAAACAAATTGAAAATAACGGTAATCATCAAAAGCATGATAATCGGCCTCAAGCCCTTTACAATATGTTTAAAGGGTACTCTCGAAGCCCGGATGACGCCTGCAAGAAACAGAGTGGCCACAAGATACCCTGGAATGCTTCTAAACAGAAATAAGGAAATGAGATACAATAATGTGGACACAAGCTTTACCCTTGGATCCAGCCTGTGCAGTATACTTTTTGCCGGATAATATTGTCCTATGGTAATATCTCGAATCATTTTCTCATCTCCAATACACGCATAATCTCGTCTGCCGCTTCCTCTACGGTTGTCACATCCACATTTACATTAAGACCCTGCTCTTTCAAATCATGCATAATATACGTCACCTGGGGAGCTGCAAGCCCAACTTCCTCCAGCTCCTTATAATGTGTAAATACTTTCTTCGGCTCGTCATTATACATCACCTCACCGTGATTCATCACAATAATCCGGTCTGCAAAGCGTGCGATATCCTCCATGCTGTGAGAAACTAAAATCACAGTCATGCCTGTCTGTTTATGCAGGAACGCAATCTGCTCCAGAATATCATCCCGCCCCTTCGGGTCAAGTCCCGCCGTCGGCTCGTCGAGCACCAATACCTTCGGTTTCATAGCCAATACTCCCGCAATCGCCACACGTCTCTTTTGTCCGCCCGACAGTTCAAAGGGGGAGGCTTTATAGTATTTTTCCTTGAGGCCCACAAGCTTCAAAGCCTCAAGGGCGCGCTCTTTGCATTCTTCAGGCGAAAACCCCTGATTCTTCGGTCCAAAGCACACATCCGTCATCACATCCACCTCAAAAAGCTGATGCTCGGGATACTGAAACACAAGTCCTACCTCGCTGCGAAGCTCCTTCATATGATAGCCTTCCTGATAAATATCCTCCTCGTTATAATAAAGTTTTCCCGAGGCTGCCCGGATCAATCCATTCAAATGCTGAATAAGGGTAGACTTTCCTGAACCGGTATGTCCGATAATGCCTACGAATTCCCCGTCAGGAATTGTAAGATTAATATTCTTTAAAGCCTGCTTCTCATAAGCCGTACCCGGACTATATACGTAATTCAAATGCTCTAATCTAATTGACATAAACACTTCACCAACTCTTCTTTTCTAAGTATCCCCTCCGGTATGTCAAGGCCCCGTTTCCGAAGCTCGTCCGCCAGAAGAGTTACCTGGGGGACATCCAGACGATAGCTCTTAAGCTCATCCACCCGTGAAAATATCTCCCGTGGAGTTCCTTCCATTACAACATGCCCATGGTCCATAACAAAAATTTTATCTGCATCAATAACCTCTTCCATATAATGGGTGATAAGAATTACTGTAACCTTTTTCTTTTCCCGAAGCTTCTGCACTGTCCTTAATACTTCTTTTCTTCCTACCGGATCAAGCATTGCCGTAGGCTCGTCAAGAACAATACATCTGGGTTCCATGGCCACTACGCCTGCAATTGCCACGCGCTGCTTCTGTCCCCCTGACAGCTTATTAGGAGAATGGTGCCTGTATGAAATCATTCCCACCGCCTTAAGGCTTTCTTCTACACGCTGCCATATCTCATCTGTTGGAACGCCCAGGTTTTCAGGACCAAATCCCACATCCTCCTCCACAACTGTACCGATAATCTGGTTGTCCGGATTCTGAAACACCATGCCCGCCGACTGCCGCACATTCCATAGCTCCTCCGGCTCCTTCGTGTTTCTTCCGTCTACCCACATGGTCCCTTCCGTCGGAACAAGGATGGCGTTCATATGCTTTGCAAGAGTGGATTTTCCGGAGCCGTTATGACCCAGAAGCGCAATAAACTGCCCCTCCTCTACATGCATATCTACTCCGTCAACCGCCCGGGACATTCCGATAACGTTACCCTCGTCATCCCGTTTTTCGTATTCAAATATCAGCTTTTCTGTCTGAATCATATCCATAGATGCTATGCCTCCGTAGTTTAGAGCAGGTTGTATTCCAAATAGCTTGACCCGCATCTGCTCCTATTATACAGCATCAGCCTCCTAAATGGAATAGGATTTATTAATGAACATGCTTAAAGCAGCTCCGCAATATCTGTCATTCGATTAAAAAAAATGTCCTCCACTACAAGTGACAAAAAATCTTTGTCCTGAATCTTCAAGTTATGTATCAAACCCAAAAACACCTCGTCCAGCTTCTTACTCTGACAGTTTACGCCCTCTGGCAATAATTCCAGATATCTGTGAAAATAGTCCAATATTCCCTCCTGTGCACGCTGGAAGCATCTGATGTCTTTTTTCCGTCTCGTTTCCTCCATAAACAAAGGCCTCCCCCTATCGTCAAACCCACGTATACAGGGATGGGGCGCGCTTAAAACAGGCTCTAATATATAGTAATTATCGTAGATATTACTGTTCTCTGTCTCCTCCTTTTTATAAAATGATTCAATATCCAGCCCTTTGCCACTCATAAAGTCCGGCTCAAGCTGCAAAAAATAAAGGCCTCTTAAGTGATTATCAATCAGCCTCTGGACATACATCTGTGTCGTACCCTTTGCCACAAAATCAAAAAAAGCAATATCCCCTTCTTTCACCTTTATTGTATCTATATACGCACTGTACTTTTTCCGCTCCTCCGCAGTTTTTGCTAAAATATTCTTCCGGTATTTTAGCAGTCCCGCTTCCCTTTGTACTCCGTTCTCACTGTTTCCGGTTTTGTCAGACTCATCCTCCTCCAGACCGAATCGTGTCTTCAGATTCTCCTCCAGCGTCCCGCTGAATTTCATGCTGTCTACATAAGCAATATCCCCTTCGTTTTCCACTCCCGCTCTTACCGCAGCAGTTCTTGAGGTTTGAAAATAAACAGGTTCTGCGCCTTCATCCAGCAACTGATACATCTGCTTAAGAAGATACCCGTCTCGTGCACAAAACCAGATATTTTGACTCCCGTACTTTTTCACCTGCTCTCTAAACCAGAAAACGAAATCCGTAATAACAGGCGCACAAAGCAGATATCCAATATCATACGCATCCTGAAGACAAATCTGTCTCTCCTTTGTTTCAAACTGAAACGGATCGTTGAATATCCTTGCTGTAAAAAGTCCAATCTTCAAACGCTCCTGAAGCTCCTTCATATGACGCTCCATACCCATATATCCGGCCGCCTCCAGCAATTCCTCTGAACTGAATATATGATAGGTGCACATTCCGTTTTTAGACGCCGTCTCAATATCTGCCACAAGATCATCTCCTATATGCAGATATTTTCTATCTCCTTCCTTATACTTCAGCCTTCGAAAAAGCTTCTGCCGCTTCCCCGTATTATGCTCGCAGGAAACAAGGAGGCCTGTGTATCCTGTCAGATGACATTTCCTTAATATTTCTCTGATCTGAGCCTGCCGGTAATAAGTATCTGTCACAATGTAAACTGTCTTTCCCTGTTCGATACAATACGAAAAAACATCACATACCGCTTGTCTTGGTATAAGCGTACGGAAATCAATCCTCCACTCCATTTCCGCGAGTTCCGCAGATGTAGCGGGCACGCCCTCTGTATTTTTTAAGAATTCAAAAATGTCAGAAGAGGACAGCACCTCACGCATAATAAGGGTATCAAACAGGTCAAAGCTTACAACCTCTGCCTGTGCAATCCTGCGGTACAATTCTTCACGCGTGTTCCCTGCCGTCTCTGAAAAATCATAAGCAGCCTGTCTGCTCTCCAGAAGATCCTTCCCTCTGATATCGAGAAGTACAATCCCATTCTTCCGGCAGGCATCTCCAATCTTTCCGGCAATGACTCTGCAGGAGCCCGGACGGGCGACAACAATAATCAGTTCCACCCTCTCTTCCAGCGCCTGTCCAAAAGACAATATACGTTTTCCATAAAGCTTCCCCTTCTCTCGAAAGCTATCCAGCAGACCTATGATCTCCATTCTGTCCTTCAACCAAAAAAGGGCCTTCTCTGTTTCTGTACCCAGACCATATAAAGCTGCTTTACTGCCCTTATATTCCTGGAACAATTCTTCCTTTCTTTTTTCCATCAAAAATCTATATCCTCCACAAGATCCATAAAGCGTTTTTCAAATGCCTCCATAGAGAAATATTTTTCAAATATCTTTCGGGCATTTCTTCCCATCTGTTTCTGATTAAATTCTCCCCGGATGCATTTCTCCATCATTTCTGTAAGACATGTAATATTCCCGCATGGAAATACAATTCCATCTATTCCATTCTTTATATAATCCGCCGTACCTGCCGCATCTGAAATAAGGCAGGGGATTCCATACAGCATCGCTTCAGCAGCTACTGTCGGCATGGGATCCTCCCTGGACGGACATACAAGCCAGTCCGTATGCCTTAATATAGAATCTATTTTCTCTCTGTCTACCGGTCCGGCAATTATTATCTCGGGAATATTCTGTGAATCTGCCATAATCTCCCTGGCCATCAGCGAAGTATTCTGCCCGACAAAAAAACTTCGCTTCTCTGCGTATCTCCGGTTTTAGATGCTCACCGCCTCAAAAAGGATATCCTGTCCTTTCCGGTATTCTATATAACCGATTACAGTAAAACAGACTTTATCTGTCTGTATCCTGCCTGACCTTTTCATAATATCCTCTACACCATAGAGCAGGCTTTCCACATGAAAATCGTCCCGAAATGACTTTACTGCCCTTTCCGGTATGGGACTCACGCTCCAGATCCTCATATTATCTGTTACAAGCCTGTCCATCACTTCACCTCTTACCCCGTCATAAAAAAACAAGGCGTCATGAAGCCACCATGCAACTGGTACTTTTATGTCCCGCTGGGACAGAAATACATGGAAATTCATTGTATTACAGATAAGAAGCTCGTATTCCTTTACCCATTCTGACTCCTCCATTGTCCGAACCATTAAATTCTCGTCTATAATTACAGGTATCCTTTTCCTGATAAGCGCAGCTCGAAGAGGGCCGTCTATCATAGAGGCAAATACTGCATAATATCCCCTTTTTATCAGTGTCTGTGCCGCGTGATATAACGCAAGGGCCGGCCCTCCAAACGTGAGATCCTGACTTAACAGCAAAATTTTCTTTTTTTTCTTTTGCCTTTCTATTCCGTAACATCGAAGCTCCTTTTTTATCAGGGTACTGCAAAGCAGACGGTTTAGATCAAAGAAATGATAGATCTTACCATCCGGAACCCCCAGCTTAACCAATTGTCTTTTCATGTCTCTTACGTAAAAGCTCAGGATAATGACCGCATCAAATGCATATTCAAAAATATCCTCCGGAGATATGACGAAAATACCGTCTATGCGGTAGCCCTGTTTCTCTTCTGAATTATCAATCAAGGCAGATATATCCTTTTTCTCAAACCAGATTTTGTAACGGTTATAATATTCCCCTGTACCAAAAAGTAAAAATTTCATCTGTCAAAATCCACCGCCTTTCTTACGGTACGGCATATAAAACCATCTCATTCTCCGCATTGCTGTAGCTCCTTAAATAAAGCTTATATTCCGGTACCAGTGTTTTGATGTACAAAGGCAGTGTAAGGATGTCTTCTGGTTTATGATAAATACATATTGCTAATTTAGGTCTGTCCCTTTTTATTATTTTCTGCGCGCCTTTTAGCGATTCCAGCTCAGAGCCTTCAACATCCATCTTAATAAAAGTAATCTTGTCACTGTTCTCTACAATATCATCAATAGCCGCCGTTTTTATAATAGTTTTCCCTTCCCCAATGTGGGCGCATCCGTCTGCTGTTGAAGAAAAGGATAATTCCGTACTGCTGCTCCATGTGCCGTATGGCAGCACCGTTGTCTCCGGCAGCAACGCTCTTTCTCTCTCAAGCCTCCTCAGGCAATTTTCATAATTAGCCGGATCCGGCTCAAAGGCATACACTTTCTTCAGGCCGCTGCAAAGCCTTGCAAAATCTGCAGTTGTTCCCAAATCATAACACCCGGCATCCACAAATACTTCATGGTCAGAGTAGGATAAAAAATCTTCATAGAAATAATCATCACCTGTCCCGCATTTAAAAAACGGCCTGATATCAATAATCTCTTTTTCTTTTATACGGTTCCTACGCAGGTATTCTTTTACCTCCTCCATATATTTTGTTGTACATATAACAATACTCTTAGGCTCTGTCATCCTAAACACTTCTGCAGGTGAAACTACCCTGTATCCATAAAAATCCTTTTCTTCATATCTTTCATCCAGTCTTGCATAATAAGACTCATCCTTATGTATATATCTGATAATTCTGCAGTCGTCTATCCCAAGGCCATTCAGCTGCTTCCTGATATGGACATATCCGTTCTGACTGCTGATAATGTACAAGGCATCCGGATATTCCAGGGCAAGCCTGTCTGCCGGAATAAGAGGAATTTCCCCATAAGAAAGGCCCTCCTTTCCCTTGTCATTGTCGGCAAATGCCAGACTTAAGTTTAAATCGGAGCGGATAAGCCTGTCCGCTATGCTTTTTCCAATCTTAGAAAATCCAAATATGATGATTTCCCCTGCATCCTCTGCCCTTTCAAGGATGTATTTCCAATCGCTTTTTCTCATAAATTCTTCTGCTGATCCCAAAGTATTTTTATAAACAGCTTCATCCAGCACTTTGCCGGCTTCTTTCCACCACAATGCGTTTATCTTAAGCCTCGTACACAGCCAGGGCTTAAATAAACCCGTAAAATGCAGGACGCACGCATCCTGTTCAATATGATGTAATTCCTCCTCTGAATATCCGATCACCTGCTTTCCGGCAATGCTTCCGTAATATTCCGTAAAAAAGTCATATTTTAGAGGCAGAATCTTTATCCTTCCATAAAAGTATTTATTAATAATATCCTGATCGATATATTTATAGCCTTTGCTTATGGCCTCCCGCATCTGTTGAGCCACTTTATCCTCACGGATTTTATTTAGATTAAAGAGCATAAAGCCTGCATTAACATAATTACTCATAGACGAAATTCCCAGATATTCCCCGTAATTTTTGTATTCTGACATATGAATCTGAATTCCTAAATCCTTCACTGCGTCCCCATAATAATTTTTTAAATCCGTATTATAAACCTCAGTTAAGTCATCCCTGACAATCACGTCTCCGTCAATATATAAACACCTGTCTTCCATAATCCTTTGGCTGATATACAGCCTATAATAGGATGCAACCGAGATATGAGCCGTAGTCACTGCTTTATCAAGCCTCGGATCACTGATTTCTATAAATTGAATCTGAATCCGGCTATCCTTATTTTCCAGTTTTTTCAGCATATCCCTGTCTTTCTGAGGCAAACTCGGCGCACATAAGATAGACAGACTGAAACAGCTGTCCTTTTTGGAAGCGGACAAAATGGAAGAAATGGTCACCATAGTCGGTACAGCATAATTTGCGTCTGTCGTCATTACAAGATTTATCTTTCCCATAGCCCGCCTCCTACTCCATCCTTTGCATATCCCGTATAAGCTCTGTTATCGTCCATATATCCCCATCCATCTTCCTTCTCAGCAATTTCCTGACAGGCTCCTCATGTTCAACGATAGAGATAATTATCATATCCACAGCGGGAACCTCTTCATCCGGTCTGTATACAGGTATTGGTCCCTTTAAATAAGGCAGGCTTCTGTCCATAAAATAAAGGACAGTAATACCGGCTGACCTTATTGCTTCATATATCTGTTTTCCAATGGCTCCGTTACCATATACCGCACACGTACAATACCCTTCCTTTTTAATCATATCTGTAAAATTTATTCCTTTATTTTTCAGTCTCATCCAGTCATCGTACAATGCGGCCATCTTTCTGTACTTTTTGGGAATTGTTAACAATCTGATTTTTTAAGGTAAAATATACGAAAAAAGGATTAATTTTATTGACCAACTGTCGATAATATAATAGAATAGTTAAGGATATATATAGAATTTAGAAGTTCCAAAAAGTACACCTTTTGGGTCTTTCTTTTTGTTATTTTAATATCAAAAACAGTATTCGAAAAGCGTATGGAACAGTTCTGCCGTCCATACGCTCTTTACTTATCCTTCCGCCTTTATATCACTATCATTTAAATGAAACCAGTTTTTTTCCGGAATATTCACAACAAATATACCAATACTCACCAGGACAAGCGCCGCCAAATTCTGCATGGTCCATATATTTTCATGAAGAAATATTGCGGACAGTACAACACCGAACACCGGGATACTGAACCCGAAAATTGCAACCTTACCCACAGGATTATATTTGATAAGTTCTGCCCACAGGGTAAATGCAGCCGTTGACAAAAGAGCCATATAAATAAGAAGGAGTGTGGATTTCCCGGTAAATCCATATACGCTTCCGCCTGCTGCCAGCCCGATTATAATAAGAGCCGTGCCGCCAAACAGCAGCTGATATGCTGTAATAGTTGTGGGTTCCTCCCGAGCAGAAATCAGCTTAAGCGTCACAGAGCTTGCACCATAAGCAAAAGCGCACAAAAGAACCAATCCCTCACCCTTCAAGCTGAACCCGGAGCCCCATGCTCCCGGCGCAAGATTGATTACGATTACTCCCGCAAAGCCAATCAGGCAGCCTATCCCCTTTTTCCATGTTACCTTTTCCGATTTCAATAAAAAATGGGCCACCAGTATGGAAAAAAAAGCGTTCGATGCATTGATTACTGAACCCTTTGCGCCTGTCGTATGCGCAAGTCCGATATAAAAGCATATATATTGTATCGTCGTCTGTAAAATCCCCTGTGCAAAAATATAGGGCGCCGATGAGCTTTTCATCACAATCATTCTTTTCTCTAAAATGCAGGAAATCAGAAAAGTAAAAATCCCTGCCAGAAAGAACCGATAGCCGGCAAACAATACCTGACTTGGGGCGTCCTCAATATGAAACCACTCATATCCCGTTTTTACACAAGGAAATGCGCTGCCCCATAAGGCGCAGCACACGAGTGCCAGAATACATCTGGTCTTTGTATTCTTATAAAAGCTCTCCATTATTCCTTCTCCGGCTCCGGATAGAAGGTTTCCTTCGTATCGACCGTAACCTTCTTCATCCTTTGTACTTCCATCGGCCTGTCGCTGTAATCCGTATCTGTCTCAGCAATCTTATTTACTACATCCATACCCTCCGTTATCTTTCCGAAGGCTGCATATGCTCCGTCAAGGTGAGGGGAACTTTTATGCATGATAAAAAACTGGGATCCGGCTGAATCCGGATGCATTGCCCGCGCCATAGACAAAACACCCTCTGTATGCTTCAGTTCATTTTGAAAACCATTCTGGGAAAATTCTCCTTTGATATTGTAACCCGGGCCACCCGTACCTGTGCCGTCAGGACATCCGCCCTGAATCATAAAGCCTTTGATAACACGGTGGAAAATCAACCCATCATAATATCCCTGGTTTGCAAGGTAAATAAAATTATTCACGGTATTTGGCGCAATTTCCGGATAAAGCTCCGCTTTCATAATATCCCCATTCTCCATCTCAAATGTAACAACTGGATTTTCCATAATATTCATTCCTCACTTTATATAATATTTATAATATATATTGTAACGGAAATCTGCTAGTTTGTAAATGGGGCTGTGAACAGCGTTCTTACCGGATTTAACATACTAACTCCACATACTTTTTGCCGCGTGGCTTACATAATCTTCTCCCATAAGATTCTGTTTAAATACATCCTTAAGCTCATCTACCTTCCACAGGAAGCCACTACCCTCCGGACGTTCTGCGTGGGTAATATAAACCGGATACTGGTAACGGGCAATCTTTCCGGAGGCTTTTACACTGAATACTTCCCCGCTGATATAAGAAGCCTCCTCTGTGCTCAAATAAGCGAAGAATGGACCCAGATTTACCGGATCGTCGTGATCATCCTCCACAACTTTCAAAAGTCTGGGATCCGGATCCTTTCCGGTAATTGCTTTTACATTCCGTAACATTTTATTATACTCCACTGCATGTCCTGGCGAAGCTCCCTGGGGGCAGTATGCGTTTACTGTAATACCATAGCGGTAAAGCTCCTTGGCCGCCGCCCATGTAAGTCCCACAATTCCTGCGTTTCCCGCAGAATAAGCGTCGTTATCCGGCAGCCCTGTCCATGCATCAGAAGAGCAGTTAAAGATCCGCCCAAATTTCTGCTCCATCATATATGGAACCGCAAAATGCATCAGGTTAAATGCTCCCTTCATTTTCGGCACTGTCATATAATCCCATTTTTCCTCCGTCAGCGAAACAATAGAACCTGAGCCAAGGCCTGCGGCATTATTTACCACAATATCAATGCGCCCCCAGGTATCGACAGCCTTTTTCACCATATTTTCGGCAGCAGCCGAGTCTGCAGCGTTCCCATAAAAAGCAATTGCTTCTCCGCCTTCCTTTTCAATCATTGCCGCCGTTCTCTTCGCATCTCCGGCAAGACGGCACATCTCCTCCCACTCCTCCTTTGGCATGGAAGACTTATCATAGTTCTCTATGCTTGCCCCTCCTGGCTTTCTGTTATTCGTAATCACCTTCGCGCCCTCCCGCGCCAGATATATGGCAATCCCCCGTCCGATCCCCTGACCGGATCCCGTAACGATTGCAACTTTTCCTTCTAAACATCCCATAGTAAACCTCTTTTCATTAAATAGAATTTGCAATTCCCCATGCATCCGTAATCGCATTTCCGATTACCCTCTTATCATCACAACGAAGCTTTATCGCAGCGTCTCCCACCAGATGAATTTCCGGCACCTTACCCTGAAGGTCCCCAAAAATCGCCGGCTGTCCGTGATACCCGCGACACATCAGCACATTGTCACATTCAATTTCCATTATCTCTTTCGTTTTCTGATCTCTAAGAACAGCGCCTGTTCCCGTAATCTCGGAAATGGCCTTGCCAAAATGAATTCTGACCTGTCCGCTTCGCATAAAATCACTCAGAAGAACGCTTAGCCTCTGCTGCTGGGGCGAACTGTTGTCATCGCCCAGCTCCATAATACCGCGCACGGCGCCCCTTCTGGAGCTTACAATCACTTTTTTTCCCTTTCTTGCAAGGCTTAAGGCAATCTCCAGGTTCATAAAGCAGCCTCCTACAATCAAAACAGTATTTCCAAGCTCCAGAGTTTCTGCATTTGTGGCATAGTCAAAAATTGTCATTACTCTGCCGCTGTATTCCTTCGCCCCCTTTGCCGCTGCCGGGAGCGCCGGAGCGCCGGTTGCTACAATAACAGCGTCATAATTTTCTGCAAGCACTTTCTCTTTGGTGGCTTCCTCCGCAATTACATGAACCTCTAATTTTTCCATCTGAATCTTATAATAATCAATCAACCGGGAAATATCATGCTTAAAGCTCTTATCAAACGCCGCCTCATGCATCGTCCCGCCCAGATAACGCTTCTCATACAGATCCACCTTATGCCCCCGGACGCGTAAAAGCCTCGCCGCCTCCATGCCTGCCGGACCGCCGCCTATCACACAAACTCTTTTTTCACGGTCAATAGGTCTGATGTCACGAATTCCTGCCATGTTACACTGGGGATTTACAGAACAGCGAAGTCCCACTGCTGCATTGAACTTCTCGATAGTTCCTACACAGCCCATTGTACAGCGGATACAAGGGATAATATCCTCCGGACGGTTTTCCGTAAGCTTAACCGCCCAAGCTGGATCCGCCAGCATGGGACGCCCCAGGCCGATAAAGTCGCATACTCCGTCCTTTAATGCCTGCTCTGCAATATCCGGAGTGGTAAACCCTCCGTCCAAAATAATCGGAACTTTAATTCCTGCCTCCTTAAACTCCTGCGCAATTTCTATAAAATCGCCGCGCCTGTCATACTGCGCATTGATGACACGTACATTCCTATAATCACCGCCTACCACATGAAGCGCCGCAATACCTGTCTGCTCCAGAACCCTTGCCTGTGTGATTCCATCCTCCATCGTAAGTCCGTCATCACTGAATTCACACCCGCAGACACGGGCAATAATCGGATAATTCTTCCCGCACTTTCTCTGACAGGCTTCAATAATCTCCTTAAAGAAACGCACCCTGTTTTCTGCAGATCCGCCGTACTCGTCTGTCCTGTGATTATAAAACGGTGAGCAGAACATATTAATCAGATGATTAATTGCCCCGTGAATCTGCACTCCGTCAAAGCCCGCCATCTTTGCACGCCACGCCGCGTCTACAAAATCCTCCTCACACTTCTTAATCTCTGCCTTTGACATTCCCTTAATCGGAAAAGGCATAATGCCGCCCATCATTTCATTCATAGTAGAAGGGCCCCATGACTCCTTCTCACCTGCAAGGGCAAGCTGCTTGCCAATATGGCAGAGCTGAAGAACTGCCTTTACATCATAATCATGAATTGACGACGCCAGACGGGCCATGCCTGTAATCTGCCCGTTCTCCGTAAGGCCGAGGCAGTTATCCTCGCCCTTGCTCATGTTATCGTCAATATAGGTACACTCCACAACAAGAAGTCCCATACGTCCTGCAGCCTGCTGTGCATAAAATTTCAGCGCACGCTCCGTAACATATCCAAACTTATCTGCATTCAACGACCCCATTGGCGCCATAACAATACGATTTGATAATTCCCACGGTCCCATTTTTGCCGGTTCCAGCAATAACGGATATTTTGTTTCCATAAAAAAACCCCCTTTTTCTTAGAACATTCCCGGATTTACCGAGATTGCCCGTATCCATGCCGCCATCCTTACTTCAATATAAGCACAGAAAAAGAGAGTTGTCAATATTTTTCTATTTTAAGCTTTATTTTTGTAAATTATTTTCTATTTTATTTCTTAAATTTGTATCTACATTGAAATTGTTAAAATAAAATCAATATATTTCCAATTTTTTTTCAAAATCAGACATTTGATCATATTTTTCTAAAAGCTCTTTAATCTCATAAATCAAATTTTTCTTCTGATAATAGCTTAATCCCTCCATTTTATAAAACGGAAGCTCAATTAACTTCAAAATAAATGCCGGATCCCAACTTAGGGATTTTACAAAAGCATCCATAGTCTGGGTTACTCCAAGAGTATCGAACTTAAGAGCCTCTTGAAAAAATTCCATAATACTGTTCATCAGATCAGAGCTGACTGAATCAAACGTATTTGCCATATTCACCTGACGGCTGATAAAGTCCCTGGATGACAGCATACGGCTGAAGCCGATGAGAGAATGCACCTGGTATTTTTCCAGATAAGCCGACGTGTCCCGCAGAATCTCTACCGCATTTTCCGGCGGCAGCTTATAGGATACACTCCCAAATTTCTCAAGCCGGATAAGCATGTGGGAAATGCCGTAAATAACAAGATAAGTCGTATTCCTGTCCACGCCCGAAAGGATGCGGGAAATGTCCTTCGGATTCATCTCCAGACGGACAAGAATCCTTGTACTCCCCTGCTGGTCAAACGGAATAATCTCATTGGCCGGAAATGCAGACGAGAGCTCTGAATCAAAATTCTCGTTCATAACAGCCGCCAGCCCTTCCGCCTCCATCCCAAGCTCCTCAAGTCTCTCTTTTAGATTCTCCGCCATCTCTTCAGACACCAGAACAGGCCTGTCCGCCGTATCATACTGAAGAAGCCACACCTGCTCCGGCAGCCTCTCCCCCGGCATAAAGGACATCAGTACCCTTACAACCGCTGGCAGCACATCTTCATAAAAGTTTTCTCCCCCTGTCAAAAAAATAAAAATCCTTGTCAAATCCTTTTTCTGAATGTTTTTCACATCTCCGCTCTCAAGCTTCGACACATAAGACGGACTCTTTTCAATAAAAGCAGCCAGCTCCTTTGCCGAAATCCCCTTCTGCGTTCGAATCGTCCGTATCAAAACAGACAGCTCACCTGTAACCGTAAATTTCATAAATAACCCCCTGTCTATCAATAATCTCCAAACCCAACACACAAATTCAGTATACAACAAATTTTCTTTCCTGAAAAGGAAAACCCTGTGCGAATACTTTTTTCAATTATTTTATATAATTTATATTGATTTTAGAAATTAATTGAATTATAATCTTTTATATAAAATATGTGAGAAAAACGGAACAACAAATCTGCCATCCTTTTACGTCGGACTTACATTAAGAAAAAAATAAATACTTTTTCAGTAATCAGAGGAGACGATTATGGATAAAATCACAAGACATCCACTTTATCACACTGCCGACATATTAAAGCGTGCCTTTCTCGTGAATGGGTTTCATTTATATGATAATGGAAATAGTCCAGAGGCTGTGTCAGAAGATAAAACAGTGGAACTATATGCGCTGCCAGAAGAGGCGGCATTAAGACCAATTAAGCTTGAAGAGGGCAGATTTGCATTGAGAACCAGCCTTTTACCAACTGAGCTTTCCAGAATGAAGGGAACTCTCCCGGTAAAAGAGGTCATCTGCGGAAGAGTTTACAACGAAAACGACAAAAGGCTCCCTGGACACATGTACTTGGAAGGTGTATTCGCAGACAAAGGCATTGTTGTCAAGGACTGGAATGATCTCCTTGACCGCGCTGCAAAGGAAATCTATGGAATTTCTGCAAGTGCGTCTCTTGAGCCGGTAAAAAAGGATATTTTCCGCATTGTCATACAGAAAAATAAAGGAGATAAAATTATTTTAGGATACACCGGTTATGGAAACTGGCTTGCCAAAGCTCTGTTAGGCGCAGAGGCGGATGAAATAAAGGTATGGCTCTTTACGATTGATGTTGACAGCACTGCTCTTGATCTTCATCATATAGAATCAAGAGAGGCTCTGTATAGCAATCTTTTAAAAAATCTGAAAATATGCATGGAAACCGCTCCTGCATGCGGAAATACTTTTGCAGATAAAGCAAGTAACCTTCTGCGTCAAAAGGGCTATACAGAATATATTGGCAGCCGCATTTATGAAGCTGATGCCTATATTAAAATGAATATGTTCCAGGGTGAATGGGATACAAATAACAAAGGAATGACCCTTGTAAAACCTTTGGGCATAAACGGTGAAAATATCTGGCTTCCCACTGTGCTTACACCGGGACTTGAACAGGTAATCTCAGAAAACTACAGAGCCGGCGAGGGAACTGTAAAAATATTCGATATCGGCCACACCTATCTTCCCGGAGGCAGCAACGGAAAGCCCACGGAAAAGATTGCTCTGTCTATCGGAGCCTACGGACCAGAGATTAATGCAAAAAGCTTTAAGGCAGACATGGATCAGCTGCTTGACGGACTTGGCATTTCCAATCATTTCTTCATCCCGACCGATATTCCGATTCCTTATGACAAGAAAAACTGCTGGCTGGTGCTGGACGAGACAATGTCCTATCTCGAAGGAAACTTTGGAGGCATTGGCGAGAAGGCCCGGGGAAATTATGGAATCGGGGTTCCGGCATATATGGCAAACTTTGAGCTAAGGCCGCTGGAGGAGAAAGCGGCGTCCGAGTATTATTTCGTTCCGCCGGAATCAGAATAAAGAATCATAATCGAGTAGGAGGGAGTGACTAACTCCCGTCCTCTCACAGCACCGTGCGTACC
>CAOJQZ010000019.1 GCA_948441955.1 uncultured Lachnospiraceae bacterium
TTTTTTTCTTTGTCGTTTCAACCAGATGGGACATCAGCTCGTAGGAATCTTCGAAGAATTCTTCGTTTACCATTCCGGTAATTTTTGTGGAGGAGTCTGTCTGCGATTGAGTTGTACCGCTGTTAAAGCTGTCTAAAATACTTGAAAACGGTACATCCAGATAAAAGTTAATGCAGAGCAGGCCGATAATTTTATTCTTTTCACCCCGAATGGTAATGGTGGTAGATTTCATAGGCTTATTATTTTTATTTGTCGTAAAGTAGGTGACATTGTCTTCAGAAACATTATTTTCGATATCTTTCAAAATATTTAATGCCATATTTGTAATAGGGGCGCCGACCTTTCGCCCGGTGTAATGGCCGTTGGCAATTGCGATTACAGATTTATCGTAGGATTCCAGATTGTGGAGAATCAGCTCATATCCGGGTCCAAGATAATCGGCAAGTCCTTTTATCAGATTCTTATATGAATTCAGAATCATTTTGTCTGTTTCAGTTAAAATACAATTCATTTTCATTTTTCCAAACCTTTCCCAATAAAATGTTAGATATGACAAAAAAATATTAACATAAGATATTTTTTTTGTAAAGTAACAGATATTTTTTGCAGATGTATTGACAATTCCTTGAAAACATATATAATAAAAATTAGTTCATTGAATGAAATAAATTTTATTTAAGAGAAGGGAGAGAAAGGATGAAAAAAATTAACACTCAAAAGGCACCGGCAGCTATCGGGCCATATTCACAGGCTGTAGAGCATGAGGGAATCATCTATGTATCGGGACAGCTTCCGATAGTTCCTGCCAAAGGAGAATTTGCCGAGGGAGGGATTGCTGAGCTGACAAGACAGTCTATTGAAAATATTTCGGCGATTCTTGAAAAGGCGGAAAGTGATATCAGCAAGGTACTGAAAACGACAATCTATCTGCAGGATCTGAATGATTTTGCAAAAGTAAACGAAGTATATGCGGAGTATTTTGGAAAAACTGCACCGGCAAGAGCCTGCGTGCAGGTGGCGGCATTGCCGAAGGGAGCAAAAATTGAAATTGAGGCTGTTGCGTATCAATAGTATGTCTGGAGAGGAAAGGGAGAAATCGTGAATTCTATCAGAAAGAAGATGACTGCAGGCTTTTGCGGTCTGCAGGGCGGTTTGTTTTTGGAAAGCAAAAAGGCTGACGTAGGAGAAGGAGCAAATCAGTTTCAGAAGGATGGCGGAGATAATATGGCTTGGGCCGATATGTTTTATCCGGATCCGTCTATCCCGGAATCTGTCAGACTGGCGACTCTGGAAGCAGTGTCAGGCGGATTTCCGTCTCACTACACACTTCCGGTAGGCCTCCCGGAGCTTCGAAAAGCAATTGCAGCGCATATTGAAAAAAAGGACGGGCTTAAGATAGATCCGGCCAGAAATATAGTGGTTACGCCTGGATCAGATTCCGGACTTTTGTTTGCAATGATGCCTTTCCTGGATTTCGGAGATGAGGTCCTTGTGCCGGATCCGGGCTATCCTAATAATTTTCTGAATGCAGAATTATTAGGCGCCCATGCAGTCCATATACCTACTTATCCGGAGGATAATTATCAGATCCGTATGGAAGAAATGGAAAAACGGCTGACAAAAAAGACGAAAATGGTTGTAATCACTCATCCGAACAATCCGACAACGGTAGTTTACAGGAAGGAAAACCTTAAGAAGCTGGCAGAGTTTATTGTCGGCAATGATCTGATTTTAGTTTGTGACCAGGCCTTTGAGGATCATATTTTTGACGGGATTGAATTTATAAGTCCATGTACGCTTCCTGGAATGTGGGAGAGAACAGTAACCGTATGTTCGCTTTCTAAGGGATACGGACTGAGCGGTTATCGGATTGCCTATCTGTATGCAGATGACCAGATTATGGATGTGTTTTACGGGAGTGCGGTAAATGTGGTTGGAGCTCCCTGTACAATTTCTACATATGGGGCAATTGCTGCATTAAAGGATGATACGATTCTTCCTGCCTACACAGAGATTCTGGAAAGGCGCAGAAGAGTTGCCTTTGATATTTTAGGCAGTGCGCCGGGGGTGCATATGAGGATGAGTGAGAGCGGTATATTGTCCTGGCTTGATGTAGGAGAGCTTGGCTCCTCGCAGGAGGTTGCCGATTACATTGCAAAGCATGCAAAAGTGCTTGTAAATCAGGGAACACCATATGGAGAGCAGGGAGAAAATCATATCCGGATTGTCACCGCATGTTTTAAAAAGGAGCAGGATGCAGTAAGAAGGCTTATGCGTATTAGGGAGGCGCTTACGCAGCTTGCGAAAGAGAGGTCTATTGTTTGAAATTATTATTTTATTCTAAGGAGGAGGGTTTCTTTTATGACAACATTAATTGCAGCTGAAAACCATATTGCATTATTTGCACTGCTGTGTGCGATCTGTGCGCTTGTGATCTATCTGGAGCAGAAATATGCCTGGGCGGCAAAAATTACAGGATGTATTATGGTACTTTTAATTACATTGGTATTGTCCAATCTGAAGGTAATACCAGAAAGCGCTGCGGCGTATGATTTTGTAGGAGCGTATCTAGTACCGATGGCGTTGCCGCTTTTATTATTCAAGGCGGATATCAAATCCATTTTGAAGGACAGCGGAAGACTGACGGTTTTATTTCTCATCGGAGCGATTGGAACCTGCGCCGGCTCTGTTATTGCATTTTTCGTTGTATCGGGTCAGATACAGGAAGCGCCGAAGTTTATTGCTATGATTACAGGCTCTTACATCGGAGGCGGAATTAACTTTGTTGCGATGGCAGATAATTACGGGGCGTCCGGAACAACCGTGGCGACGGCAAACGTAGCAGATGCACTCACAATGATGTTTTTCTTCTTTGCACTTATGGTAATTCCGTCTATTCAGTTTTTCAGAAAGCATTGGCTCCACCCTCACGAAGACAGGATAGAAGCAGTGAATGCGACAGGAGAAGACAAAGGCGAGGCGGCGACAAGTGCGGCTGCTTACTGGGGGAAGCGGGAGATTTCTCTGTTTGATATCGCGTTTGAAATTGGCTTATCTCTTGTAATCGTAGCCGTTGCGGCGCCGATTTCAGAGTTTTTCTCTACAGTGATTCCCACCAGTAATTTTGTATTAAACTTTTTCAATGCGCTTCTTGGAAGCAAATATTTGATTATTACACTTCTCTCAGTTGCTGTAGCCACTGCGTTCAGCGATAAGATTTCAAAAATCGGCGGGGCACAGGAGATGGGGACGTATTTTATCTATCTGTTTTTTGCAACTATGAGTGCGCCGGTATCCATTCGTCTTCTCGTAGGAGATGCGCCGTGGTTTTTCGTGGCATGCATGATTATTGTTATTATTAATATCGTATTCGTGCTGGCTGGTGCCAAGTTTCTCCATTTTGGAATCGAGGAAGCGATGGTATGCTCCAACGCAAATATTGGAGGAGGCTCCACAGCAATGGCTCTTGCAATTGCAAAGAACTGGACTGCTCTTATTATACCAGGACTTTTAGTCGGAACGCTTGGAAATGTAATTGGAAACTTTTTCGGTATATTGATGGGGACTTTGTTTGGCGCTTAGAGATTTATGATATGTTTAGATAAAAAGGAGGAGTGAAAATGAGAATTGATAACCGTGATATTCCAAAAGGAAGTAAGGTAAGATGGAATTTTCTGGCAGCTGAAATGACGGTAAATAAAATTGAGGTTCCGGTGACGGTAATAAATGGTGTAAAAGAAGGACCTACAGTAGTTATTACCGCAGGGGTTCACCCAAATGAGCTGATTGGACAGGCTTCTACGGTCCGTCTGGCGAAGGAATTAGAGCCTTCTGAGATTGCGGGAACACTGATTTTTGTGCATATAGAAAATCCTATGGGACTGCAGTTTAAATATGCCAACCGCTCGCCGCTTGACAATGTGAATATGAATTCCGTATTTCCAACCGGCCTGGAGAAGGGGGAAGACATGGGACGGGACAGCCTGCATCTAGGAATTTCTCCTACAAAACAGGCAGCGGACAGAATCTTCAAAACATTTATCAGCCTTGCAGACTGGCACGTAGATATGCACGGAGGAGAGCTGTTTGAGGATTTGGATTTTAACATTGAGATTCTTCCGATTGGGGAGCCGGTGGATGAGAAGACAAGGGCCTTGGCCCGCATGTTCAAATCCGAAAAGATCTGGGAGGTACCTCAGGGAACGATACCCCAGATGCCGAATTACCCAGGACGGGGCTCAGCAGTAGCAGAGGCAAATCATATGGGGATTCCATCCTGTTTCTTTGAGATAGGAGGAGAAGGAAGGCTTCGAAAAGGGCAGGTAGACCAGGCCTGTGATGCGCTCAGGAATATGATGATGTGCGTAGGGATGCTGGAAGGGGAGGCAGTACATGTAGAGCCGACAGTATATTCCGGCGGAAATGTTTTGTTTGCCCAGTGCGGCGGTCTTCACTATATCAATATTAACAGCGGAGATTTGGTTCATAAGGGACAGGAGCTGGGCTATACGGTCGGCTGGGACGGCGAGATAATCTCGCGTGATATCTGCCCGTGCGACGGCCTTATGACAAATATGGTAGTTCACGGCGGGGTAGAGCCGGGAGATATGCTGTATGTAATTGCCAATGAATGCTAAAAATGTTAGGATTCCGAAGCAGAGGAGAAATCCTTGAAAATATCTTTTGCACGAATGGCGATTATAAGTGACACAGTCCCTGAAAATAAAACTACAATATATTCGCATCCTCTGCAGGCTTCAAACAGGATGCCATATAACGCGCTGCCCAATGGCTGTGCACACATAGATACAGTAAGAATAACAGCAATTACCTTGCCAATTAGATTTTGCGGAGTTTCACTCTGGATAAAAGACATCATTTGCACAGTAAAAATTGTTGAAAAGATCATAATAGCAAAACAGCATATGGTTATGACAAGATAATTTATCATTCCGGATGAAAATAATATTAATGATAAACTAATAGGAAATATGCATACCCCGCAGGCGATTACCAGATTGCCGGATTTATGAACGGTCAGTTTTTTAGCAAAAATACCGGCGCTGATGCCGCCGAAAAGTCCTCCCGCCGCCAAGGCTCCTTCTGCATAACCATAAAGCCTGTTTGCATGTGATGATTCGAAAGTTAAAACCTCAGTAATTAAATAAGGAAGTGCAACAACAATCATTGCAGCCAGAAATAAATTAATTCCCCAAATTACAAGAAGAGCTTTTCCAATAACAGGTTTTTCTTTTTGAATAAAACGGATGCTCTCTGAAAAATCATCTTTAGCTGTTTTTAATATTCCGCTGTCTGAAGCTTGTTTCTGAAAGGGTATTTTAATGAAGAGCTCCATGACTGCCGAAAAGGTAAAGCATATTGTACAAACCCATAATATAGGCTTAAGCCCAGACACACTATATAAAATGCCTCCAAGTACAGGACCTATAAGGGAAGCAAAAGAGCTGATAGTATTGATAACAGAATTTGCAGCCATAAGATGATTCTGCCTTACAAGTACGGGAATGCTTGCCTGTACAGACGGCTGATATGCGCCGGCAATACCATATAAAAGCATTAATGTGACTGTCAGAAGGAGGATAAGATTCATTCTGTTCATGAGTAGTGAAAAGGACAGGATGACTGCTGCAGTAAAAAAATCTAATACTACCATAATATTTCTTTTGTTTACTCTGTCTGCAGCAATACCACCAATCGGGGACAATAGGATGGCAGGAATAAAAGCACACGCCGTAACAGCGCCATAAAGCGCAGACGAGCCTGTCAGGTTTAACAGATACAGCGGCAATGCAAATCTTATTATTGCATTGCCAAACAAAGAGATAATCTGACCTATAATAACAAGTGTAAAATCCTTTGAAAATAATTGTTGTTTCATTTTCCACCTCATTTTTAGTACCGCGTGACGGTATGTATTTGTGTTAAAATGTATCTGCCCGTTTTACAGGGCAGATTTTTATTTGCTTTTTTGATAGATAGATGTCAGCTCCTGCAGCCTTTCTAACATTTCATTATCTATGATATCCAGTCCAAAGCCCCGCAGCATCTGGTCAAATACCATAAATTTATGGTGAGATTCCTCCTCAGAGCTGTCAAATATCATAGGATTCATCCAGACATTTGCGGCAAGCAGGATCAGTTCTGCCAATTGCTCCGGATAATTTGTTTTGACAGAGCCGTCTGCAATACCCTGCTCAATAATCGGCAGAATGTAATTTGGAGCCACATTGTCTATAGTGTCATGCAAAAGACTAAAGAGAAGCTTGGGATTTTTATGAAAATCCGGAGCTACCGTAAAAATATCGTTTTGTACAGGCCGGCGGATAGACTCTTTAAAAATCATTTTTAGCTTTTCTTTCCCATTGAGGCCGGAACGATCGCGAATAGCTTCAAGCATCCGATTGGATTCATCTGTCATTCTGTTGGTAACAGCAATTAAAATGTCCTCTTTTGATTTAAAATGATGATAAATAGCGCCCTTGCTAAGTCCGCCTAAATTATCAATAATATTTTGAATGGAAGTATGCTCATATCCCTTTTCCATAAATAATCGGAAGGCAGTATCTAATATTAAATTAACAGTTTCTTCCGGATGATTATTTCTTGCCATAGGTTTCCTCTCCCTATTCAACCTGCCATCAGTATATATTTACAATATCATACCGACGGTAGGTTTGTCAATATATGCACTGTGTAGAATTCTCAAATCTTTGATTTCGAAACTGGCTTGGCGTCATGCCAAACCTTTTCTTAAACAGGCGGTTGAAATTTGAAAGATTGTCAAATCCGTGGGTTTCTGAAATATTAAGGATAGTATCGTCGGTATTCCGAAGGGCCAGAGCGGACTTGCCAAGACGATATTCAATCAGATACCCGGCGAAACCGAAGCCGGTCATCTCTTTAAACCACCGCATGAAATGACTGGCGCTGTATCCACATTTGTCTGCCATATAACGTACGGTAAGTTTTTTGTTATAGTCATTTTCAACACATGAAAGTACAGTTTTCAGTCTTTGAATATTTTTCTCATCAGCAGGTTTTTCCGTTTGCTTTAAGGTTGTCTGGAGGAGGGAGGAAAGGAGTACCGTTATGTAACCTTTTACACCCAGTTCGTAGCCTGCAGGACGTGTGGAGCACAGGTGATCGCAGGCGTCCAGACATGCGGAAACCGAGGGATAGAGGGAGTCCCCCTTTCCGATCCGGGCGGGAAAGGAAATCTTTCCATTTAAAATCGGCAGCAGATATTTCTGGCTGCAGAGATCCACCTTGTCACTTCCAAGAAAATTCATATCAAAAATAATGTTTTCATATTCCATTCTTGCATTCGGGATATTTTGAAGTCCATGCAGATGTCCGGGCAGTACGGAAAAAATATCACCTGCTTCTGCCGTAAAGATTTCAAAATCTACCCGCACATTCCCTTTTCCCTGCTTTACATAGATGATTTCCATACTATTGTGCCAATGTATCGGGACGAATGAAAAGTCATCAGGGATGGTACAGGGATATATATTAAACGCGAACATCGTATCAACATGCCGCTTGGTTTCCTGATAGACAGGATTCCGTAGTATTATATCATTTTTTTCGTTCTTCATAGTCCTCTTTCTGCTCCGGTATTAGGTTGTCTTCCCTCTACTGAGGTTACTAAGGGTATGATAGGATTATATAATATTTTAAGAGAATTGCACAAGTATTTCCAAGGGGATTATGGTAAAAATATAATAACCGGAAGGAACGGAAGATTATTATCTATAATATAGATGAAAGGAGACTTTATTATAATGGAAAGCAAAGATATGAAAAGGATGGAAAGAGCGTTATCTGAGCGTTGTAAAAAGGAAATCGGGCAGTGCTCTTATGAAGAATTATATACTGCCCTGCTTGGCATTGCAGAGGAGGAAAGCAAAAAAAGAATTATACCCGTAAAGGGACGCAAACTATATTATATTTCCGCTGAATTTTTGATCGGGAAACTGCTCAGCAACAATTTGATTAATCTTGGGCTTTATGATGAAGTAAAAGCCTGTCTGGATGCTCATGGAAAGTCAATGAGCAGACTTGAGGAGGTGGAGCCGGAGCCAAGTCTCGGTAATGGCGGTCTTGGAAGACTGGCATCCTGTTTTCTGGATTCCCTTGCGACACTAAATCTTCCAGGCGACGGAATTGGCCTTCGGTACCATTGCGGCCTGTTCCGGCAGAAATTTATACACCAGTCCCAAAGTGAAGCTCCGGATTTCTGGCTGGAGGGAGAGGAATGGGTGCACAAGACAGAAAATACCTATACGGTATCTCTTGCAGGAAAAGATTATACGGCAAGGCTTTATCAGCTTGCTGTTACAGGCTATGAGGGGCGCACGAACCATCTGAATCTGTTTGATATGGATACAGTTGATTCATCCGTGATCCAAGAGGGAATATCCTTTGAAAAAACAGAGATTAATAAAAATCTGACCCTGTTTCTCTATCCGGATGACAGTGACGCCGCGGGGCGTCTTCTCAGAATTTATCAGCAGTATTTCATGGTAAGTGCAGGCGCCCAGATGATTCTGGAAGAATGTACAGAACGGGGCAGCAATCTGCATGATCTATACGATTATGCGGCGATACAGATCAATGATACCCATCCGTCCATGGTGATACCAGAGCTTATCCGCCTGCTGGGCGAAAAGGGAATTGAGTTTAATGAGGCTGTTGAAATCGTAACGAAGGTATGCGCCTATACAAATCATACCATTCTTGCAGAGGCTCTGGAGAAATGGCCGAGAGACTATCTGGATACGGTAGTTCCGCAGCTGATGCCTGTAATTGAAAAGCTGGATGAAATTGTGCGAGGAAGAACAAAGGATGAATCTGCCGTTATCATTGATGATTCCCAGACTGTTCACATGGCGCATATGGATATTCATTTTACCCACAGTACAAATGGAGTTGCAGCGCTTCATACGGAAATTTTGAAAAAAAGTGAGCTGCAACAGTTTTACAGCTTATACCCTGAGAAATTTAATAATAAAACCAATGGCATTACTTTCCGGCGCTGGCTTTTAAAGTGTAATCCGAAGCTGTCAGGCCTAATCGAAGATCTTATAGGGCCGGACTTTAAAAAGGACGCGTCAGAGCTTGGAAAACTCATAGATTTTGCAAAGGATGAGGAGATATTAAGAAGGCTTGCCGGGATAAAATACGATAATAAAGGGGCATTGGCAGAGTGGCTGCAACATACTCAGCATATTACGGTAAATCCTCACAGCATGTTCCTAATCCAGTCCAAACGTCTCCATGAGTATAAACGGCAGCAGCTGAATCTGCTGTATTTAATTCACAAATATCTGGAAATAAAAGCAGGGCACATGCCAAAGATACCTGTTACGGCAATTTTTGGGGCAAAAGCAGCGCCGGCCTATACGATTGCCAAAGATATTATACACGCAATTTTAACTTTATCCAGTGTGATTGCAGGTGATCCGCAGGTATCCCGATGGCTGCAGATTGTATTTGTAGAAAATTACAATGTCACAGCGGCGGAAAAGATGATTCCCGCATGCGATTTGTCTGAGCAGATCAGCCTTGCTTCTAAAGAGGCGTCTGGTACCGGAAATATGAAATTTATGCTGAATGGGGCACTGACCCTGGGAACTATGGACGGCGCTAATGTGGAGATAGCCGAGGCGGTGGGAAGTGATAATATTTATATTTTTGGACAGAGCAGCGATCAGGTGATCCGCAGGTATGCTCATGGCGATTACCGCGCAGAAGAGTGGTATGAAGCTGATTTTAATATAAAGAGAGCAGTGGATTTTCTCACAGGTGATATTATGATAAAGTACGGCGATAAGGAAAAGCTTAGCCGTCTTCAGCGGGAATTGATCTGTAAGGACTGGTTCCAGACTCTGCCGGATTTTAATGCCTACATCGTACGCAAAGAACAGGCAATTGCAGATTACGTCCTGAATCCTGTGGAATGGGCAGGAAAATGTATGGTAAATATCAGTAAGGCAGGTTTCTTTTCCTCTGATCGTACGATTGAAGAATATAACCAGGATATTTGGCATCTTTCTTCCGATGGAAATTTATATTGAAAAGTATAAAAAAACAGAATAATATATGAAATATATAGAAACCTTTGTGTAAGTATTCAGGATATCAGGAAGTGAGAAGATGGAGAAACAGCATATATTTTTAATCGGTTTTATGGGAACCGGAAAGAGCACGGTTGCGGCAGAATTAAGCAGAAAACTTAAAATCCGACAGATAGAAATGGATGATGTTATTGCCGAAAGCCAGGGAATGAGCATAAATGGTATTTTTGAACAATATGGAGAAGCATATTTCCGGGATCTGGAAAGCAATCTTATCACTGAGTTGGAAAAGAAGGAGCAGATGATCGTATCCTGCGGCGGCGGCGCAGTTATGCGAAGCGAAAATGTGAAGTGTATGAAAAGAAACGGCAGAATCATATTGCTGACTGCACTGCCGGAAACAGTCTATCACAGGGTCAGGAATAATCAGGAACGTCCGCTTTTAAAGAACAATATGACGGTGGAATTTATCAGGGAGCTAATGAAAAAGAGGAAGAATGTATATGAGGCAGCAGCAGACATGGTCGTAGAAACCGATCACAAAGACGCTTTACAGATTTGTGAGGAGATCATCGCAGGGCTTGCTGTTTTAGAATAATATCATTAGTTAAATGAAACCATAGCCTTGTCAGTTGCTTTACAAAAACAGCTGGATACGTTAAAATAGAGAGAGAATTACTGTGAAAGGAGTAAAAAAATGGAAGAGAAAAGAGACGGCAGACGAATGGGACTGTCAGCCCGGTTGTTAATTAAAAATATGAATGACGATTCGGCTAAAGCAGATGAAGCAGTAATTGAGGTATTGGACGTATCAAAGACAGGGGTGGGATTCATTTGTGATGTGCCATTATCTATCGGAGCGGTATATGAAACCTATTTAAAAATATGGACGGATGAGGTTATTCATGCATTTTTGAAGGTGGTCAGAATCGAGCAGACAGAAGAAGAAAGATATATGTGCGGGACGATCTTTATAGGCCTGCCGGAGATGAATGCTGCACGGATTGAAGTATATGATCTGATAAACCATTTAAATGAAGAAGCATAGGCTTCTGCCGGGTGAAGATGAAGAGGTCTTGGTTCCTGAAAACCGCCGGATTTTTCCGGCGGTTTTTTATGTCTGAAGCTGAGTAGATTTTCGAAAGTTTCCCGGTGTCATGGAGCGGAAGCGGATGAAATTCCGTGATAGAGTTTTCTCTGTATTATAGCCTACTTCAAGTGCAATTTCGAGAATTGTTTTATTGGTTTTAAGCAGAAGCTCGGAGGCGCGGTTGACGCGGATATAGTTAAGATAATCATTAAAGTTCATTTCTACCTGAAACAGCAGAATCCGGTTTAATTCCCTGGGGGAAATGCAGAAATGCCTGCTTACATTTCCGGCCTGCAGCTCTTCTGCATAATTTCTATATATATAGGAAACGATATGGTAAAAAATCTGCCTGTCTTTGATGCGGCATTTGTCTCCGATGGCCTGATAGGTTTTGCGGAAATCATTTGCTTTCATCCCAATGCGGGCCAAAAAGACCTTGCTGATATGGGCGCTGTCAACAAAGCCGAGTATTTCTGCCAGCTCATCAAGGGTGAGATCCGTATAAAGAAGATAATTGATGGCTTTTCCAACTCTCATCTCATTTAGCAGATCGAAAAAGGACAGTCCGGTAGTTTTACTGATATAAGAGCTGATAGCAGATTCGCTCATATAGAACCTCTGGGACAGCATGGAAAGCGTAATTTTTTCATTTAGATGACAGTACAAAAACTGAAAGATTTCACTTGCCTCTGTGGAAATTTCCCGTTTTGGAAGCGCACGGCTTTTACGGAGGAAAGAAACCAGAATTTCTATTAATTTGTTTGTGATATATAGATTGCTGAGACCGTGCGCTTCCGCCAAATCTTCTGATTTTGCGGAATCCATATTGGATTGCGTGCGGAGTTCCTTTTTTATCTGAAGAAAGATTTCTCTTGTTTTAGTAAGCTCTTCTCCTTCAAAAGTAACAACAGGCGTCTTTGACATGGACTGCATGACAGAGAGATGGATACTGTCCGGATTATAAAAGGTTTTAATAATTTCGTTGATATTGTCAAAATAGTATGCCATTACAAAAAACTGTAATGTGGACTGAACCTCGATAATATCAGTAATCTGCCAGGGAAGTACGGAGACAAGACTTCCTTTTGCCAGAGTATACTTTTTGTTATTAAGTAAAAGAGTTCCCTCTCCCTCGTTTACCAGCCATAATCTGGACATGGGGTGAATAAGGGGAGTGGTAGGCGAGGATAAAACTTCTGTTTCGAAGCTGCACAGCTTTGTTTCATCCTCGTCGGAACAGTAGATACTCTGAATTGGAATAAGTTTATTCATTGTCCTGACCTCCGAAGCTTATTATTTTAATTATAATATTTTTAAAGAGCAGTTACAAGATTCTTAATGAAAAACACAGGTATATCATGTATAATATAGTTTAGAATATCAGAATTTTGAAAGGAAGTTCTATATATGGGACAGACAGTGACGACACCATATAATTTCCTGTATATGGCAGTTGCATTATTATTATTGCTATGGCTGGCGCTTACAGTAATCGTCATTTTTTTGCGTTTATATAAAAGAGACCGGGAGAGCCGGCGCCGGTTTCAGTATGAAAGATTATTCTTTGGGGACGTCTGCATCTCGGACGATATTGTATATATGATGATCCGGAAAAGTGATAAACGGCTTTTGTACCTGAGTGGAAATGTACAGAGACTGTGGGGGATAGAAGAGAAGAGGATTTATGCAGATATTGAAGCTCTTGAATCGCTTACGGCAAGAGAATACCGGCGGGAATTTATGGAAAAGTGGAAGGACTGGGATGAAAAGAAAGAACTCGTACATAATTTTGCCAGTAAAGATACAGATGGAAAGGAAAAGTGGTATGAGCTGAAAGTAAAGCTTTCGGAAACCGGAAAAGCTTACCTGTTCCGGTTCCGCGAAAATACCTGTGAACGTGCGGAGATTGAGAAGCTGAAAGAGGAAATCAGCAAGGCAGAAATGGATGTCCGGTATAAGACGGATTTCCTTTCCAATATGTCTCATGAGATCCGTACGCCGATGAACGGCATACTTGGAATGCTTGCTTTAAGCCGTATGAGCGCCGGCAGGATGGATGAGCGTTGTAAAAGCTCGGTGGAATATGAGGCCATTACAGAGTATCTGGAGAAGGCGGAGAGCTTGTCACAGTTTCTTTTGGGGCTTATTAACGATATTCTTGATATGTCGCGGATAGAGAGCGGCAAGCTTGAGCTTGCACAGGAGCCCTTTGATTTATTTGAGTTTGCAGAAAAGCTAAAGACAATGTTCCAGAAAACAATTGAAGAAAAAGGGGTTGTTTTCAAGATGGAGCTTCTGGATTTTGACGTTCGCAGCGTGATTGGCGATGAACTGCGGCTGTCGCAGGTTATCGTGAATTTTCTGTCTAATGCAGTGAAGTTTACTCCTCCGGGAGGGAAGATTACAGTTACCTTCCGGCAGATGAACCGGATGAATGGAAAGCTCCATTTTATGATTCGTGTGCGTGACACAGGTAAGGGCATTACGCCGGAATTTCTTAAGCGTATTTTCAAACCCTTTGAGCAGGAAACAGCAACGATTGCAAAAAGCTATGGGGGAAGCGGCCTTGGAATGGCAATTGCCGATAATATGGTGAAACTGATGGATGGACAGATCATAGTGGACAGCGAGGTGGGAAAGGGCAGTGATTTTAACGTATATCTGGCGCTGCCCATCGATACTGCCCATCCTCAGGATATTATAGAGCATAAGATTATTATTGAAGAAAAGAAAGAGACGGAGGCTGAGCCGACAGAGGAACGCACAATTGAGGGTATGAGGCTTCTGATGGCGGAGGATAATGAGATCAACGCCGAGATAGCCATGAGTATACTGGAAGAAATGGGAGCTTTTGTAGAAAGGGCCGAAAATGGACAGGAGGCAGTGGATATGTTTGAGGGTCATGAGCCTGGATATTATGATACGATTCTGATGGATATTCAGATGCCGGTAATGAACGGATGGGAGGCTACGGCAACAATACGTGCGCTTTCAAGGGAAGATGCCGGGGATATTCCAATCTATGCGCTGTCCGCTGATGCGTTTGTAGAGGATAAGAGACGTTCTGTTTCCATAGGGATGAATGGACATGTTTCGAAACCGATTGATTTTAAGGAGCTTGTAAAGACGATTGGGAGGACCGTGCGGTGAGGAGGAACAGGAATAAATTTTTAAAATATTTACGCAGTCATCTTACAGGAACGATAATTGCCGCTGTTGCCGCTGCCATGATGTTAACGATTGTTCTTAGAGTGTCCGGGAAGGATTTTACATTTAATCCGGGGAATATTGACACGTCGTATAGAACGGAATTTTCAGATGCATCGGATGGGACTGGATATGATCTGACGGAGGATGGTAAGGACAGCAGAGAAGCGGACCGCAGTTCGGAACTGGAGGAGGACAGTCTGGACCTTACAAAGACAGATGCCCGGGAGGACAGAAATGACTCCGTTATTCTTCCGGATGGAATGACGGGGGGCATAAGACCGTCCGGTACCGTTGATGCTTCTGTGAATTCATCCGGTACGCTGTCAGGAGGGAATCCGTCGGCAGAAAATCCGTCCGGCACATATTCTCCGGGAGACGGAAATAAACCGGGAAGCGGAGAGCGTCCGGGCGGCGGGGATAGTCCGGGAAATAGCGGTCCTGGGGAGGAACATAAGATTTCAGTTATTATCGGCGGCCAGGAGCTGAAGTTTGACAGCGAGGACGAGGCTCTTGCGTGGGTTGCCGACAACATGGGAAAAAATGATGCGGGACAGTATTTTGAAGGCTTTATTAAAGACGAGAACGGGAATTTGATCCCCAGCTACACAGATCAGGATAAGTTTAACGGCGATCCAGGCGGAGATGTTGCGTATGACTATGTAGGGGACAGCGGCATATTTATAGTACCGGAGGGAAAGTCGGTGCTTGACTTTGCATTTTCTTCCTCTTTATCCGGAGAGAAAGTTAAAACCATTGTAATTCCCAAAACGGTTACCAAGATAATTGCCGGAGAAGGGAATCCGTTCTCTGTTCTTGAAAAGTTTATTGTATCTGAAAATAATCCTTTTTATATTAGTGTGGACGGTGTGCTGTACTTAAAAACAGGAGCGGGTAAGACGGAGCTTGTTATGATGCCGGCGAAAAAGACAGAGGTTAAAAAATGGCCTTCAGGGCTCATATCTGTCGGAGAATACTCTTTTTATAAATCAGGGCTTGCAAAAGTAGAATTTCCGGATACGGTTTTGGAGCTTAAGGATAATGCTTTTGCCGAGTCCTCCGTAGGTACTGTTACCCTGCCGGAAAGTATAAAGAGTATCGGCAATTATGCCTTTATGTTTGAAAATATGAAGGAGGCTCACAAGATTATTGTAAAATCTCCCGTGCCGCCGGCAGTAGGAAAATTTACATTCAGCTTTATGACTCAGGCGGGGAGCCCGACAGCGGAAATTATTGTGCCGGATTCAATAGGGGATGAAATATATGAAGCATATCTGATGAATTGGGGCGCGGTGATGCTGAATCAGTACAAAGGAGATGCCGTGCTTAAGATTCTTAAGACACAAAACGGCGCCCAGACACGTTATGAATATTATGAGGAAAATGGATACAAAGGCTATAGGAGGAAAAACTCAGGAGAGCCCCTTTTCTTTCAGGACTCCCTTGGCGTATATACCGCAGATGAAAACGGCGGCAAGGTATTGGTAAAATGTCTGTCTGCATCGACACAGGTTGATTTATCAAAAACAGGAATTACGGCGGTCAGGGAAGGCGCATTTGACGGCTGCAGCTCACTGGAATGCATTATTCTCCCGGAGAGCCTGACTGTTCTTCCGGAGAATGTGTTTATAAATAATAAGAGGTTAAAAGTAGTTATTTGTTATGCACCTTCTGTACCGGCAGTTAATCCCGGTATGCCGGACGGGTGTGGCGTGTTTGTGAGGCCCGAGGCTCTTGCCGGTTATCAGGATGCATGGGGCGCACAGGTGCGCAGGATTATGGGGACGTCCCAGGATTACTTCGTTACGTCGGCCGGACTTGTGCTTGATACAGGGAGTACGCGGCTGATTGATATTCCGGAGAATATGGAAACCCTTACGCTTCCGGGGAGCATAACATCCATTATGCCGGAAGCTGCTGCCGGACATAAGAATCTAATACGGGTAACCATTCCGGGGACTGTAAGAGATATTGGTGCGGGTGCATTTACCGGATGTACGAAGCTTAATCTGGTTTCGTGGAACACTGCTGCCAGCGTGCCGGATTCCTGTTTTGAAGGATGTGCGAATTTGACTGCATTTAATGCCGGGAACGCGGGGCACAATCTGACAGAGATTGGAAACAGGGCTTTTTACGGATGTCAGTCCCTTGGTACAGTTCTCTGGTACAGTTATTCGTCGAACGGTACCAGCTATTATTACTATTATTACCTTAAAAGTATAGGTGCGGAAGCATTTTACGGGTGTACGTCCATGACATATGCATATCTGCACACCTCTGTGGGCAGCGTAGGAGCACGGGCGTTTGCAGGCAGCGGCCTCGCTGCGGCTGACTGGTATACTGCTGCGGCTGTACCCGAAGGGTGCTTTAATAATCGAGGAGCAGCTCTGCTTACATTGAATTTTACATCCTCCGTGCCGCCTGCATGGGACCAGATAGATTCGATAGAGGGGCTTGTCATATATGTGCCGGATTCAGACGGCGACGCGGTCTACAGGCTATATCTGGACGCATGGAAGGAATGGCTTGGAGAGCATCCGGAGAATGTGCTGAAAACAAAGAACGGGGCGGAAAACAAAGTATTCATTTCAAGCGCAGAACCAGAAACTGTTTTAGAGGAGGAAGAAAGCAGTAATGATCATTAAGCAATCGGAACAGATTATGAAGGAAGTCGGCAAGGTGCTGATAGGAAAAGAGGAAGTGATTGGCAAGGTGCTGATGGCAATTTATGCCGGAGGGCATGTTCTTCTTGAGGATACTCCGGGGGTCGGAAAAACGACGCTGGCTCTGGGATTTTCCAGGGCTCTGGGCCTGGAATACAAGCGCATTCAATTTACGCCGGATACTATGCCCTCCGATATCACCGGCTATACCGTCCTTGGCCAGGGAAATGGCGAGGCATTATACCGTCCCGGCGCCGTACATACGAATCTGTTTTTGGGAGATGAAATTAACCGTACATCACCGAAGACACAGTCGGCGCTTCTGGAGGCTATGGAGGAAGGAAATGTAACGGTGGATGGGGTGACTTATCTGCTACCCAGACCGTTTATCTGCATAGCGACACAGAACCCTGTAGGGATGTCAGGAACACAGCCGCTGCCGGAATCTCAGCTTGACCGTTTTATGATACGCCTTTCTATAGGATATCCTAGCACAGAGGATCAGATCCGCATACTGGATGAGAAGCAGGATCAGAATACGCTGGACGAAGTGCGTGCCATTGTTACTCGTGATATGGTATTGGAGGTGCAGAACTATCTGTCAACAATACGCATGACTCGAGATGTACTGCGTTATATGACCATCTTGTGTGAAAGAACGAGGGAGGATCCGGGAGTGGAGCTTGGAGTAAGCCCCCGTGGAATTATTGCGCTGTCACGTATGGCCAGAGCGAAGGCCCTGCTCAGTGAACGGGATTATGTAGTACCGGAAGATGTGCGCGCAGTTTTTAAGGATGTCTGCGTTCATCGTGTAATACTAAAACCCCAGGCTAAGATGGAGGGACAGACGGCGGCAGGGCTTCTGGAAAATATCATGCAGACTACGAAAGTGCCGGCTTTGCCGGGAAGAAGAGAAAGAATATGAAAAAATACAGGGTTGTATATCTGCTTGTCGTGACCTCCGTCTTTTTTACCGGCCTGTGGGGAGGTGCTAAAATCGCTCCCTTATTACTGGCAGTTTTAGCTGTTCTTCCTCTTTTTTCAGGTATGGTTTTTTATCTATCTCTGGGGGGATTCTCTGTGTCTTTGAAAGGGGAGCAGAGTATAAACGCAGGTCAGGCCTGCAGCCTCAGCCTGATCCTCTATTACCCTGTTTTTCGTCCGGCAGGTTATACACGGATAAGGCTTTTTTGTGAAAACCATGTACTTGGCACAACAAAGGAGAAGGAATATCTGCTGGAGCCGGGACGAAAGAAACACCAGGAATATCGTGTTTCTCTGGATACGGAGATATGCGGAAGCAGGACTGTCAGACTTCAGAAAGTGGTGTGCTATGACATCCTGGGACTTTTTTCTAAAAAGAAAGCTCTTGAGGAGGAATTTACCTATACAGTATATCCCTATGAGGCACAGATATATGTTTCTCTGGAAAGAAATGTTGAAAGAGAGCAGAACGGAGATATTTATGACGGCAAGAAGAGCGGAACGGACGTAAGCGAGGTATTTGGCCTGAGAGAATACAGAGAGGGGGATCCTCTTCAAAGTATACACTGGAAATTATCAGGCAAAACGAGACAGTTGATTGTAAGAGAATTCGGACGTCCGGTTAATTATCATACTCTGGTAATTGTATCTCCGGCTTTGATTTACGGAGAGGAGGAAGTGACAGAGGAGATTGCGGGCGCAGTATTTGATTTCGGGGCATCCTTAAGCCGCGCTTTGATGAGTCAGGATATCCCCCACTTTATCGGGTACCTTTCAGGCAACGCGGTATGCTGTACACCGATAGATAATCCGGACAGCTATCAGGAGATGCTTCTGAAAATGATGACGTGTCCGATACAGAAAAACGGAGACAATACACTGCTTTCCTTTCTGAATCAGCAGTTGTTCAGACAGTATACAAAAATTGTGTATGTAGCTGGAGAGATAAATGAAGACATGATACAGAATTTGTCACGGGTATCGGATATGACCGTTCTGCAGGTGGTAAAAGGTAATTCAGGCTATCTGACAGGAGAGGGCGGCTGCAGAATCATCAGGATTTCTATAGAAAGTATGCGCAGTAAGGAGCATGTAATTCCTGTTTAATGCTGAAATGAGGAGAAAATGAAAGTGAATCAGGGAGTTCAGATACTTACGGAACAAAGGGAAGGACAAGAGAATATATCGGCAGCTGCTATTGTAAAAGCCTTAAGCGCGATGGGTATTACTATCGGGGCGGGGGGCGCATTGTCAGCGCTGGGAGGAATGAAGCTCCTATTTATTCCTGTGCTTGCAGCGGTTGTTTCAGTTGTGGTTATTTTCGGAATCACTCTGGCTGCAAAAGGGCGTTCCTATGGAAGCCTTTTATGCCTTTTGATGGCAGCTGCCCAGTTTTTTTTATCTGTAGGCAGCATAGTGCGGTGTGCTTTTGTATGGATGGAGCATTTCCGAAGAATATGGAACCGTGAATTCGGGACCTTCTATGAAGGGGCCTTTACTTCCGGCTGTACGGAAACAGACGTCCTTATGACGGAAACAGTTATGGTACAGATGATTGCCCTGCTGGTCTGTGAGCTGGTGAGAAGAAGAAGCTTTATACTGCTGACGGTTACCACATTTCTGCCGCTGTGTATGAACCTGATGCTTAACGCTGGGCTTCCGGCATGGGAAACGGCTGCAGCGGCGGCAGGATGGATTACCGCATGGTGCGGTATAAGCGGTCCTTCTAAAGTGAGATGGGAAGCGGCAGTTATGCCGGTTTTCATGCTGGCGGTTTTATGTACTGCGGCGAATATAAAGTCTGCTTCGGGATGGCAGAATGCTTCTGTAGTATTTAAAGCGGGAGCAAGGAATAGAATGGAGCGGCTGAGATTTGGGGAGGATACGCTCCCTCAGGGTAATTTAAAAAGGGCGGACCAGATGCTGGCGGGTACACAGGAGCGGCTGGAGATTAAGACAGAAGGGGCGGGGCCGATGTATCTGCGGGGATTTGTAGGCTCCAGATATGTGGGAAATGAATGGAAGAGCTTTCCGGCAGAAACATATGGGGGAGAATTTTCCGGCATGCTTGGGTGGCTTGAGGAACAGCAGGTTTATCCGGGAATGCAGTATGCCGGGTACAGGGAGCTGTCTTCAGAAGAGAACGAAGAAGGCACGGAAAAATCTGTTTCAGTAAAAAATGTAGGTGCAAACCGGAAATATATCTATCTACCGGAGACCGTGTCTGTCTTTGAGGAAGAGATAGGAAGCTGGAAACAGGATTGGTATCTGGAAGCTGAGGGATTCTTTGGACGGAATGCGTATGAGTTTACATATTATGATGCGCAAGGCAATGCGGAAACAAAGCCTCCCGAAAGCTGGGTGTATCAGGATAACAGCGGAAAAGCAGAACATTTCCTGCAGGCAGAGCAGGTATACCGATCGTTTGTATATGATAATTATCTGGATCTTGAAGACGAGCAAAGGGAATTAATGAATACAGTTTTTTTCAATGGTATTTCCGCCGAAGAGGCAGATGGGATTTATACGGTAACGTCCCGGATACGTACGGTACTCCGTATTATGGCGGTATACCGGGAGAGACCGGTCTGTATTCCTTCCGGACAAGAATTTGCGTCATGGTTTCTGGGAGGTGGAAAGGAAGGAAACGCAGTGTATTTTGCATCCGCGGCAGTACTTGCCTACCGTACTGCCGGTATTCCGGCTCGTTACGCAGAAGGGTATGTGCTGACAAAGGAACAATTGGAAACGGCAAAAGGAAACACAGTGACTTTGACAAATAAGAATGCCCATGCATGGGCAGAAATCTATATAGATGGTGCGGGCTGGAGGACAATAGAGGTTACACCGGGTTTCTATGAAGAACCCTATCAGGCAGAGGTTATGATTGCAGTCCCTAATGAAGCCGTGGAGGGAACGAATGGAGAAACAGCCAGTATTCCATCCTCAGAGGAATACGAGATGCCGGATATGGAGGAGGAAAAAGCAGAGCACTCAGGAAGCAGAGAAGGCGTAATGGAGGTTCTTGTTTTGCTTATTATAGCGCTCCTTGTATTTATGGAGATAGTCCGGCTTATTGAGATTCTCTATATGGGAAGAAGGTATAAGAATATGACAGGCAAGGAGCAGATGTATTTTCTATATCGAAGAATTATTACTATGATGACTCTTCTATATAAAAGATTTAACGAGGAGCAGCCGTTCATACTTCCTGAAGGAGATAAGGCTGAATTTGACAAAGCCCTCTTTGAACGTACAGTGAAGCGGATGGAGAAGGTGGTATACGGTCAGATGGAGCCTGCCCAGAGGGAGATATCTGCTGCAGAGGCGTTGACTTCTGAGCTTAAAGAAGTTCTGCGCAAAAAGCTGAAATGGCGGCAGAAGCTGAAATGGCGCTACAAGGGAATCCTATGAATAAATACGAGACGTTTTAACAATAATAAGTTCCATTCATATATTATCTACAGAGGTGATATGTATGAATGGAATTTTTTCTGCTTTTCTTGGAACAATGGGTACATTTACGATAACAGCTCTTGGTGCGGCCGGAATATTTTTTGTGAAAAAGGAAGTAAGCGGAAGAGTACAGAATGGCTTTCTTGGATTTGCCGGGGGAGTTATGATTGCAGCATCCGTTTGGTCTCTTCTGCTTCCGGGACTTGCGTTTGCAGAGGAGAACGGGCAGACGGGCTGGCTTGTGATGACAGGTGGTTTTCTTCTTGGAGTGCTGGCGCTCCTTCTGGCAGACTGTCTCTTAAAAAAATGGTTTGAAGCCCAGGAGAACAGGAAGGTGACTTTGAGAAAAAGTACAGTTATGCTTGTGACGGCAATCACTGTACATAATATTCCGGAAGGAATGTCGGTTGGTTTGGCGTTCGCGCTTTCCGCACAGAAGCCGTCGGATATGGCGCTGCTTTCCGGCGCCATTGCCCTGGCGCTTGGAATTGGAATACAAAATTTTCCAGAAGGTACAGCGGTTGCGCTGCCTCTTGTAAAGGAAGGGATGAAGAAGAGAACAGCGTTTTTTATCGCCAGTATGACAGCGGCTGTGGAGCCCGTTTTTGGAGTACTTGCCGCCGCATTTGCCGGGGCAGTGCGAAATTCGATTGCAGTCTGTCTTGCATTTGCGGCAGGAACAATGATTTATGTGGTGGTGGAGGAGTTAATACCGGAGGCGCACCTGGAAGGAGAAGAGGGAAAAGAAGGAACTTTGGGATTTATCGTAGGTTTTCTTGTGATGATGATATTGGATGTGGCGTTAGGCTAATTTAAGAAACATGAAAATAACTCTTGTAAACCGTAAAAAGCTGTGCTAGAATGATAATGGTTTATCGGCAGGAGGTGTATAGAAAATGGAGATTCTGAAGACAATATTGTTAATTATATTTGCAATAGATTGTATCGCATTATCTGCGATTGTACTTCTTCAGGAGGGTAAGTCTGCAGGGCTTGGTACAATCAGCGGCGCGGCAGATACCTACTGGGGGCAGAATAAGGGGCGTTCCATGGAGGGTGCGTTGGTAAAATCCACGAAGTTCCTTGCGATTCTGTTTATTGTTCTGGCAGCAGTGTTGAATCTGAAGGTGTTTGCTTAAGGTTTAGGTTATGTTAGAAAATGGCGGGACACTCCTGTAATGGGGTGTCCTTTTTAGATATGGTGGAAAATGGGGAAGATTATGGGTGAAGGCAAAAATTTTGTGAAAAGTAAAAAAGTAGTCGGTATTTTCCGAGCAAATCAAAGAGGGTTCGGCTTTGTTGTGACTTCGGATCATCCTTCGGATATTTATATCGGAGAGGAAAATACAGGAGGGGCTTTTGACGGCGATGAGGTAGAGGCTGTAATAACAAAAGCCCCGGATGAAGGTGATAAAAAGCAGGAGGGGAAGATTGTTGGGATTTTGTCCAGGGGTATTACAAGGGTGGTAGGACTTTACCGGAAAAGACCAAAGGCAGCATATGGTTTTGTACTTCCCGATAACCAGCGTATAGGAAAAGACATTTTTATTCCCGGCGAGGTTTCCAAAGGAGCTGCGGACGGACATAAGGTAGTGGCGGAGATTACATCCTACGGTAATGACAGGCAGAAACCGGAAGGAAAGATCGTGGAGATTATAGGTCATATAAATGATCCGGGCACGGATATTCTTTCGATTGTTAAGGGATATGATCTCCCGGTGGAATTTCCCGAAAAGGTTCTGAATCAGGCAGCCAGGGCGTCCAGGCCTGTAAGCGGGGCCGATATGGCAGGGCGCAGAGATCTTCGCGGCTGGCAGATGGTAACAATTGACGGCGAGGATGCAAAGGATTTGGATGACGCCGTTTCTGTTACGAAAGAGGGAGAGAGCTATATTCTTGGAGTTCACATTGCAGATGTGGCGAATTATGTACAGGAAAACAGCGCTCTTGACAGGGAAGCGCTGAAGAGGGGAACCAGTGTTTATCTGGCTGACCGTGTTGTTCCTATGCTGCCCCACGCATTATCCAACGGAATCTGTTCCTTGAACGCCGGGGAGGACCGGTTGGCGCTCAGCTGTATTATGACGGTCGACCACAGGGGGCTCGTTGTGGATCACGAACTTGCAGAAACAGTGATACATGTGGATCGGCGTATGACATATACAAGCGTAAATAAGATTCTGGAAGAGCAGGATAAAAAGGAGCGGGAGGAATATAAAGAATTTGTGCCTATGTTTGAACGGATGCGCGAGCTGTCCGGGATTATAAGGGAGAGAAGAAAGAAAAGGGGTTCCATTGATTTTGATTTTCCGGAAACAAAACTGATTCTTGATGAGAATGGACGTCCCCTTGACATCCGGCCGTATGAAAGAAATGTGGCGCATAAAATGATAGAAGACTTTATGCTGCTGGCAAATGAAACCGTTGCAGAGGACTATTACTGGCAGGAGATACCCTTTGTTTACCGTACGCATGAGGCTCCGGAAGAGACAAAAATCCGTACCCTTGCAACATTTATTAATAATTTTGGATATTCTATGCATATAGGTACAAATGAGGTGCGGCCAAAAGAGATTCAAAAGCTCCTTGTCCGGATAGAGGGGACTCCTCAGGAAACGCTTATCAGCAGGCTTGCGCTCCGTTCCATGAAACAGGCAAAGTACACGCCGGATAATACGGGACATTTCGGACTGGCAGCGAATTATTACACACATTTCACTTCGCCTATAAGAAGGTATCCGGATCTTCAGATTCACCGTATTATAAAGGATAATATCCGGGGAAGGATGAATGAGGAGAAGCTTGCCCGCTATCAGCACATTCTGCCAGAGGTGGCGAAACAGTCCAGTGAAAAGGAGAGACGGGCGGAAGAAGCGGAAAGAGAAACCATAAAGCTTAAAAAGGCAGAATATATGCAGGAACGGCTTGGTGAAGTGTTTGAGGGAGTAATCTCAGGCATGACCCGGTGGGGAATGTATGTAGAGCTCTCCAATACAGTAGAGGGATTGGTCCATGTGGCAAACATGAAGGACGACCATTATGAGTATAATGAGCAGAGCTATGAAATGGCAGGCTTGCATTTAAAAAAGGTATACAGATTGGGGCAGAAGGTTTATGTCCGTGTTATAAGCGTGGATCGGCTGCTTCGTACGATTGATTTTGAAATTGTTGATGAAGGAGACTTGGAAGATGGCGAAGACAGATGGCAAGATGATAGCCAATAATAAGAAAGCATTTCATGATTACTTTATCCTGGAAAAATATGAGGCGGGCATAGCGCTCCATGGAACGGAGGTAAAGTCGCTGCGCATGGGAAAATGCAGCATAAAGGAATCCTTTATTCGGATTGAGAACGGCGAAATGTTTATTTATGGTATGCATGTAAGTCCTTATGAGAAAGGGAATATTTTTAACAAGGATCCCCTTCGGATCCGCAAGCTCCTTCTGCATAAATCCGAAATTAATAAAATGCTTGGAAAGACAAAGGAAAAGGGGATGGCGATTGTACCGTTAAAGGTATACTTCAAGGGGAGCCTTGTAAAAGTTGAAATTGGTCTGGCAAAAGGGAAGAAGCTGTATGACAAACGGCAGGACATCGCAAAGAAGGATCAGAAAAGAGAGGCCGAAAGGGACTTTAAGGTAAGAAATCTGGGATAAGATGATATAAACGAAGTGAACAGGAGGATAAGAATGGTACCAATAAAAAAAGAAGACTTGCGTAAACTGGTAAGTCAGACTACAATGGAAATATATGAAGAGCTGACTCCCGAGCTGATACGTCTGATTGAACAGACGAAGCATGACGATACCCTTACAGAGGCTCAGAAGCAGGATGAGGTAGCTCTGCATATGATGGGATATGTAAAAACCTGTACAAATGAGATTATAATAGAGGTACTGGCGGAAATTCTTGGATTGGAGGAGTAAAGGTGATGGCTTATTGTGTGAAATGCGGGGCAAAGGTTGAAGACTATGTACATTTTTGTCCACAGTGCGGAGCAGAGATTCCGCAGGTGGATAATTCCGGAGGGTATACTGAGAAAGATACATACAGCAGTGCACCTTACAGTGAAGCATCCTGCAATGGAAAGCGGGATGGGTATTTTGAAGCATCAGAGGTAAGAAGCAATAAGGCTATGGGCGTATTGTCATATCTTGGAATCCTAATGCTCATTCCGCTTTTAGCAGGAAATAAGGGTTCAGATTATGTGAAACATCATATAAATCAGGGTTTGGTATTATTTGTGCTGTCTTCGGTTATAGACCTGTTAAACGGAAGATGGGTATGGGGATTTTACTCCTGGATTCATTTCGGAACAGGATGGCTTTCCTGGCTTTTTGACATTGCTGATTTTGCATGCCTTATTCTGTTGATCATGGGGATTGTTTCGGCATGTAAGGGGACCAGACAAGAGCTTCCTATTATTGGAAAGATTCGGTTTTTTAAGTAAAGAAAGAAGCGGCCGGGAACGGATAAGGGGGTATTTCTTCTTTCCGTTTCTGGCCGCTTTTCATTATTCAATTGTAATGAGCTTTGGCTGTTCTGCGATTTTCGGCATATCCTTTGGTACCTGAAGTCTCAGAATACCATCTGTAAATGCTGCTTTAATATCCTCCTGGGATACCTGTTCACCTACATAAAAGCTTCGGTTACAGCTTCCCGTGTAGCGTTCCTTGCGGACACAGTTGCCTTTCGCATCCTTTTCTTCCTTTGTCTCATTTCTGACAGCTGAAACTGTAAGATAGCCGTCTTTCAGATCTGCCTTAATATCTTCCTTTGCATATCCCGGAAGCTCCATCTCAATCATATAGTTTCCGTCTTTTTCATGAATATCTGTCTTCATAATCTGAGAAGAAGCATTTTCAAAAGGACGTGAGAAAAAAGGATCTCTGAACATGTCGTCGAATAAGTTGTAATTTCTGTTTGCTAATAACATAGTGATTCCTCCTTAAAATATGCCTTATGGAAATAGTATTCCAAAAAGGTATGTGAAATATGAATTGTTTTATATGTTATAGTTATTGTATAACATATATTGTTAGCCATGTCAATAGGTGAGTGCTAAAAAATATAATTTATTTTTGAATAATATATTGATTTTGTCAAAATGTATTGACTTGGAATTAACTCCAGATGTTATACTGATTACACTATGCAGAAGAAAGGAAGCATTATCGTTTAAAGTAATGTTTTGATAAGAGGTGGATCATATGACGATTTCGGAGGTAAGCGAGAAATATGAAATTTCGCAGGATACGCTCCGCTATTATGAACGTATAGGGGCAATTCCGCCGGTACACCGCACGAAAGGCGGAATACGAAACTATACAAAGGAGGATACGGGCTGGATAGAGCTTGTGAAATGTATGCGGAGCGCAGGTCTTTCTGTAGAAGCATTGGTTCAGTATGTAAAGCTTACGCAGAAGGGCGACAGAACATTTCAGGAGAGAAGAGAGCTTTTAAAGGAACAAAGAGAGCAGCTTACGAAACAGCTTGCGGCAATCCAGGCGGCGAAGGAGCGGCTGGATTATAAAATAGCACGCTATGACGAGGCCCTTGCCACCGGAAGATTAAGCTGGAACTAATAATAATGAAATAATATAGAGGAGGAGTTTTTTATGATTTACAGAGATTTTCAGGATTTAAAATTATCCGCATTGGGAATGGGGGCTATGAGGCTTCCGGTAATTGACGGGGATGACGGGCGTATCAATGAAGCGGAAGCTTCCAGAATGGTTGCATATGCCATGAGCCGCGGGATCAATTACTATGATACTGCATGGGGCTACCATAATGGTAATTCGGAGCTTGTTATGGGCAGAATATTAAAGGAATATCCGCGGGACAGCTTTTATCTTGCTTCGAAATTTCCAGGATATGATCTGGCGAATATGCCGAAGGTGGAAGAAATATTTGAAAAACAGCTTGAGAAATGCCAGGTAGACTATTTTGACTTTTATCTCTTCCACAATGTATGTGAGATGAATATTAATGAGTATCTGGATGAGCAGTACGGAATCTTTGCGTACCTCATGAAGCAGAAGGAAAATGGCAGAATCAGGCATCTGGGTTTCTCAGCCCACGGCTCCTGCGAGGTAATCCGGCGTTTTTTGGAGGCGTACGGCGAGTATATGGAATTCTGCCAGCTTCAGATTAATTATGTGGACTGGACGCTTCAGAAGGCGAAGGAAAAGACAGAACTGCTGGCCCAATATCATATTCCGGTGTGGGTAATGGAGCCGCTAAGAGGCGGAATGCTGGCAAAGCAGGCAGAGGAAAATGCAGACAGACTGAAAGTATTTCGTCCGGATGAGACGGTTCCCGCGTGGGCTTTCCGGTTTTTGCAGAGCCTTCCGAATGTAAAGGTGATTCTTTCCGGGATGTCGGATTTCCGCCAGATGGAGGAAAATATACATACATTTGAAACAGACAGACCGCTGAATACAGAAGAGATGGCAGCGGTTTTGGATATTGCAGAAAAGATGATAAAGGGTGTTCCGTGTACGAAATGCCATTATTGCACCAGCCATTGTCCGAAGGGAATTGATATTCCTTTTATGATTGAACTATATAATGAGCATGCGTTTACCGGAGGGGGTTTTATTGCGCCAATGGCGCTTATGGCAGTGCAGAAGGAGCAGCAGCCGACGGCATGTATTGGGTGCAGAAGCTGTGAAGCAGTTTGTCCCCAGCAGATTAAAATTTCGGAGATTCTTTCTGATTTTGTGCAGAAGCTTTCGTAGGAAACGGCATAGTATGCGGCAATAAAGGAGAGTAGTATGATATATAGGGAACTTGGGAATACAGGAATTAAAGTAAGTGAGATAGGCGTGGGCTGTGAAGGATTTGTGGATAAATCCGAGGAACAGGTGAAAGAATTTATTGATTTGATGGAAAAAGAGGGCGTAAATTGTATTGATCTATATTCGCCGAATCCGCAGATGAGGAGCGCCCTTGGCAAAGCCCTTAAGGGGAGAAGGGATAAATTCGTTCTTCAGGCGCATCTTTGTACGATATGGAAGGACGGACAGTATAAGAGAACAAGAGATATTGACGAGGTGAAGGAAGGATTTGAAGACCAGCTTAAACGTTTGGGGACCGATCATTTGGAAATAGGGATGATTCATTATGTGGATTCTGTAGAGGAGTGGAGCCGGGTGGCGGACGGTCCTGTAATGCAATACGCTCTGGAGCTTAAGGAAAAGGGGGTTATCCAAGGTATTGGCTTGTCAAGCCATAATCCCCAGGCGGCTCTGGCAGCAATAAGAGGCGGAAATGTCAACGTGCTGATGTTCAGTGTAAACCCATGCTATGATATGATGCCTGCAAGTGAAGATGTAGAGGAGCTGTGGAATGAAAAGAATTACGAGAATCCACTTCTTAATATGGATCCCGACAGACAGGAGCTATACGAAGAATGTCAGAGACTGGGAGTAGGAATTACAGTTATGAAGGCGTTTGGCGGAGGAGATCTTCTGGACAGCGGATTGTCTCCGGCCGGGAGGGCGCTTAGTTCCCTGCAGTGTTTGAATTATGCGCTGACCCGTCCGGCCGTAGCGTCGGTTATGTCCGGCGTCAGGACAATAGAGGAGCTTAAAAGGGACATCGCATATGAAAATGCGCCGGACGAGGAGAAGGATTATGCGCCTGCGCTTGCGGAATTTCCGAAGATAAGCTGGAGCGGGCACTGTATGTACTGCGGGCATTGCGCACCTTGTCCCAAGGGGATTGATGTGGCTGCGGTTACCAAATTCTTGAATCTTGTGGTAGCACAGAGAGAAATACCGGAAACTGTGCGGGAGCATTACCGCACACTTCCTCATAAGGCGTCGGAATGTGTGTCATGCGGAGCATGTGAAAAAAGATGTCCGTTTCAGGTAAAAATTATAGAAAACATGAGGAAATCTGCAGAGATTTTCGGGCAATAATACACAAAAAAAGTCTTAATGTTTTCTGAATATTTCTAAAGAAATGTGGAAGATTCTTGAGTAATACTTAAAGTCTTGTTATACTCTTTCATGTACTTGAAAATATTGCATGACAGGAGATAAACATGAGGAAAATATGTAAAATACAGGCTGGAGTGATTCCGGGATATAGTTTATTTCCGCTCATTCTGGCCCTTTTCTTTAATACCGCGGTTTATGAGGGGGCAAGGATGATTGCCGGGAAATGGTATCATTATAATATGGAAAGCAGTTTAGACCATATACTTCCCTTCTGGCCGCCGGCAATATCTGTTTATCTGGGATGCTATCTTTTCTGGACGGTTAATTATATCTTAATTGCTCGTCAGGAGAGGGAAGCGGTATATCAGTTTTTCTGGAGTGATTTTTTATCCAGGATCATTTGCCTTTTCTTTTTTCTGCTGATACCTACAACAAATATAAGACCCTATGTAGCGGTGGATGGCTTTTGGAATCGGGCCATACTTTGGCTGTACTCTGCAGACGCGGCAGATAATCTTTTTCCATCCATTCATTGCCTGGTAAGCTGGCTGTGCTATATCGGAATCAGAAAGAGCCGGAATATACCTCTGTGGTACAAAGTATTTTCTCTTGTTATGGCTCTTATGGTCTGTGGTTCTACATTATTGACAAAGCAGCATGTGGTTGCAGATGTGATCGGCGGAGTTCTGCTTGCAGAGGTATGTATTTATATAGGAAGAAGGAAAGGAGTTCCGCGTTTTTATAAACGGCTGCTTTTTCTAAAAGAAGGGCGGGAAGCGGATGCATAATAAAAAGAAGGCGGTATGGAACGGTATATTTCTCCTTGCTGTATTTCTTCTTACTATATATGGCGTCTTTTATGGAGAGGATCTAGGCAAAATGCTTGCAGTCGTTAAGCAGGCAAAGATAAAATGGTTGATTTCAGGGGTATTTCTTGTTCTGTTTTTTATATGGGGTGAATCAATTATTATCTGGTATATGATGCGCTCCTTTCATATAGATTTGAAGAAAAGGATCTGTTTTTTGTTTTCCTCCGTTGGTTTTTTCTTCAGCTGCATTACACCTTCAGCCAGCGGAGGGCAGCCGATGCAGATATATTATATGAAGAAGGAAAAGATTCCGATTCCTGTATCAACCGTAATTTTAATGATAGTTACAATTACATACAAACTTGTGCTTGTAGTGATCGGCGCGGGGATACTGGCGTTTGGAGGAGCCTTTAAAGATTGCTATCTGAAAGGGATACTTCCTGTTTTCTATTTGGGACTTTCACTGAATGTGTTTTGCGTCAGCTTTATGACGCTTTTGGTATTTCATCCGGTTTTGGCTGAAAAGATCCTGCTGAAGGGTATAGAATGGCTTGAAAGAGTCCATTTTATGAAGCAGAGGAGAAAGCGAAGGAAAAAATTGACTGACGCCATGGAGGTTTACAGAAAAACGGCGGAATATCTGAAACACCATAAGAAAATAATAGTTATTGTGATTTTCATTACTTTTGTACAGCGGCTGGCGTTGTTTGGTGTAACCGGGGCGGTGTACCGTGCCTTCGGAATGTCCGGTACGGGTATGACGGATATTGTATTTTTGCAGGCTGTGATTTCTGTGTCTGTTGATATGCTTCCCCTTCCAGGGGGAATGGGAATCAGCGAAACATTGTTTCTTAAAATATTCCTTCCTGTTTTTGGGCCGGTGCTTTTGCCGGCAATGGTACTCTCAAGAGGGTTGGGATACTATAGCCAGTTGCTGATCAGTGCAGTATTTACAGTTGTAACACAGTTCTATTATACAATGAAACATCAGGCAGAAAATGTGAATGAGATTTCATAGAGGGGGATTAGAATGATAGGCTATTATGATTATACGGTAATTCTTACATATGTTGGTTTCTCATCAGGAGTTGCCGGTATATTTTGCGCTTCGACGAGGCATTTAAGGCTGGCGGTCTTCTTCCTGGCGCTGGCCGGACTTTGTGATATGTTTGACGGGAAAATTGCCAGAACAAAAAAGAATCGGACAGAGGATGAAAAAAGCTTCGGAATACAGATAGATTCCCTCTGCGACATGGTCTGCTTTGGCGTGCTTCCCATAATTATATGCTTTATGCTGGGAATGAAACACATTTACAGTATGGTTATATTGATTCTGTATGGTTTGGCAGGCGTAATCCGGCTGGGTTATTTTAATGTGATGGAGGCAAAGCGGCAGAGGGAAACGAATGAAAGCAGGAAGTATTATCAGGGACTGCCCATCACCTCTATGGCGATTGCACTTCCGATCGTTTTTGTTGTGTCCCCATTGTTTCCAAATCATCACATATTTTTAGCTGTACTTCATGTTCTGGTAGCGGCTGTAGGAGGCCTGTTTGTGACAGATATCAGGATACGCAAGTTATCTGCAAAGGAATTGTTTTTGCTGGTTATAGTTGTGGCGGCTGCAGTTGCGGTGATTGTTTTTGTATGGCACAGCTGGTGGGCGTTTGTACGCTCTTACCGATAGGAGGAAAAATGTATTTTGTTGCTGACAGAAAAGGAAATATAGAGAAAGAGGATTCCCAGCAGGATCGATTTCTTGCATGGATGTATGGACACGTATCCGGAAGAATTATTTTAAAGCTGTTGGTGCAGCCGCCGGTATCACGTTTTTTCGGAAGAGCTTTGGACTCGGGAGCATCGAAATTATTCATTCCGCCATTTATTCGCAGAAGTCATCTGAATATGTCGGAGTATAAAGCAAAAAAATATAGTTCCTATAATGATTTTTTTAAAAGAGAGCTTGCCCCAGGCGCCAGAAGTATTGATTATACGCCGGAAATTCTCGTAAGTCCCTGCGACAGCAGACTTACCGTTTATAAAGCGGACAGTGAGAACAGATTTTTAATAAAGCATACGCCTTATACTATAGCAGAGCTTTTAAGAAGTCGGCAGCTGGCGGACAGATATGCCGGAGGCTATATATGGGTTTTCCGGCTGTGTATAGAGGATTACCATCGGTATATCTATGTGGATTGTGGAAAGGAATCCTTAAGAAGGCATATTTCCGGCGTGCTTCATACTGTAAATCCGATAGCCGGCGACAGGTTCCCTATTTATAAAGAAAATACAAGGGAATATTCTCTCCTGAAATCAGAGAATTTCGGAACCCTTCTTCAGATGGAGGTAGGAGCCATGCTTGTAGGGAGGATCGAAAACCGTCAGTATGGGAAGACGGTTAAAAGGGGACAGGAAAAAGGAAATTTTGCATTTGGAGGCTCTACGGTTATACTTATCACACAGGCAGAAAAGGTAAGGCCGGATAAGGACATTCTGGAAAATTCGGAAAAAGGGATAGAAACAAGGGTGAGACTCGGAGAGCATGTGGGATATGCGCAGAAAACCCGGCTTGACAAAACCCTGATCTCTGCATATAATGAATAGTACCCAACAGGGAAATACGTCTGCGGGCCAAGCATAAGCTTTTTAGAATCAGGGCTTGTACTGGTTTCGACGGGGGTCTGGAAGTTGGAGAAGCCATCCGTAGCGGGACACTACGTTAAAAGTTCCAATTAAATATAAACGCAGACAATAGAGAATTAGCGTACGCTGCCTAATATGGCGGCAGTCGGCCCCAAGCTTTCCGCGGCTTAGGTAACCGGCTTCATCCTTAGCGGAGCACTTCGCCTTCAAAGCTTTGAGAGGGTGGAAGAATTTATGAAGCTACTGAAGAAAACAGCCTGTCATTAGGCGGTTTTCGGAGGGAATGTAAGTATAATGACTGTGATGGGAGAGGCTCTGGTGGATGGGCTTTCGGACGCGGGTTCAACTCCCGCCAGGTCCATTAAAAAAATCGCTCTAAATCCGATAAAATAAGGGTTGAGCGATTTTTTTATATACAGATATAAGCTATGGCAGAGTAGTGTTGGATCTTGACTTTTTGTGTCATAAACTATAGAATAAATAGTAAGATATCTGATGAGGAGGAAAAGAAAATGAGGAAGGAGGGTATCGGAAATGAAATGTCCTGAATGTGGAAAAGAGGTAGACAATAATGTATCGGCATGCAGTAATTGTGGGTATCCATTTCAAGATTTAAAAGAATCAGAGAACAAAGAGGGGAGCGGTGAAAAGGAAAATAATGAGGGTGTAAACGATGGAAAAAACTCTGCGCTGGATAGTTTGATTCAGATGAATGATAATAAAAGTACAGATAAGCGCAAAAAATTTCTGATAGCAGGATGTGTTATTGCGGGCTTCATAGTTATTGGACTTTTGGGGTACTTTACATCAAATCGCTACAAGTATAGTTCTGCCCAGAAGGAATATCAAAAAGAGAATTATGCAAAAGCAGCGGACATTTTTAAAAAGCTTGGAGATTATAAAAATTCTGCAGAAATGCATCAAGATGCCAGACATAAAAATGATGTTAAAAATGATGTAACGCCGCCGACCATATCATGTGATATAGACAATATAATTTTAAAGCGGGGAGAGGATTTTGATTTTGATGAATGGATAAAAACAGATAATGTAATCGCTGAAGATGACGTGACAGAGGATCCTGTTCTCAGTGTGGAAGTAACGGAAGTAGATACGAATACTGCCGGAGAATATAAAATAGTCATAAATGCGAAGGATGAAGCAGGTAATGAACAATCGTAAGAGGTATCGGTTACAGTAGAATCTGTCTATACGCAGGCAGAAATTGAGAGGGCCGTGAAGTCAGCATTTACTAAAGAAATCCCCGGATTGGAGAGAATAGAATACACGAAACCGGAGGTTTGGATATATGTATCACAGGAAGGGATTGTCGAAGCGGCATTAAATGCAATGGTGTCTTCTGCAGTAAAAGCGTCATGGGATGAGATGACCGGAACTTTGGATGATGCCTGTAAACATGTTTATCAGTATTTACATATAGATGGATATGAGGATATTGATAATGTATATATAGCGCTTCTGAACGATCGGGATAAAACAAAAATACTTTATCTAACAGCAAATGGGATAAAACGTGTAGATGTAACAGAATAAAATTTCATAAGTAAATCTATAAAAAAGGTGCAAATTTTTGCATCTTTTTTGTATGAATTTAAAGGTTTTCGCCGAATACGTTTACTTTATCTCTTTATTTTGTTAAAATACTATTGTTGGTTTTTAAAGGACATGAGAAAAAAAAGGAGGAGAAACATGTTAGAAAAGTTCTTCAAACTGAAGGAAAACAACACAGACGTTAAGACCGAGGTGCTGGCCGGAATTACGACGTTTATGACGATGGCGTATATTCTTGCAGTGAATCCCAGTATTTTGGCGGTTG
>CAOJQZ010000020.1 GCA_948441955.1 uncultured Lachnospiraceae bacterium
TGGGGGCTTGTGGCGTTCGGAACGGCTCAGGATGCATTTTCTGTATATGGAAGAGAAAGAATTGGAGAGCTAATTCTTGACGATTTGTCAGAAGGGGAATTTTATGCCGCCTTTTCTCGATTTACTTCTCTTTCGGAGGATTATCTTACAGCGGCGGAGGCAGGGAAACCATACACCGAGAATCATAAGTATGGAGAAGGATTTAGGATTCCTGCGATTATCGCGGTGTCATTCATTTTGTCTCTTTTGATTTCCCTTGTTATAGTTTTTTCGTGGAAAAAGAGTATGAATACGAGAGTACGCCAAAGCGGGGCAATGGCATATTTAAAGGAAGGAAGTTTTCGTCTGTATAACCAGACCGATCAGTTTTTGTATCATAGAGTCAGCCGGACAAAACGTCAGAAGGAGAGCCTATCAGGGAGCGGGAGCAGCGGCACAGTGCATTCGGATCGTTCTGGAACAAGCGGGAAGTTTTAAAAATCATTTATAAAAAAGGAGAGGATATTCATGGGATTAATAAAGGCAGCTTTCGGAGCTTTGGGAGGAACACTGGCGGATCAGTGGAAGGAGTATTTTTATTGTGAAGCTATGGATGCCGATATTCTGGTGGCAAAGGGAGAGAAACGTATATCAGGGCGTTCCTCCAATAAGCGGGGGGAGGATAATGTGATCACAGACGGCTCCCATATTGCAGTGGCAGACGGACAGTGTATGATTATTGTGGAGGGCGGCAAGGTGATTGACGCGTGTGCAGAGCCGGGGGCCTATACCTACGACAGCGGAACCAGTCCGTCCATGTTTGGAGGGCCCCTCTTAGACGGACTTAAGGGCGCGGCAAGGGAAGCCTGGGAACGTTTTAAATTCGGCGGCGGCGCAGGAAGAGATCAGAGAATTTACTATGTGAATATCAAGGAAATACCGGGAAATAAATATGGTACTCCCAATCCTGTCCCGTTCCGCATAGTAGATCGGAATATTGGACTGGACGTGGATATATCCATCCGCTGCAATGGAGAATATTCCTATCGTATTATAAATCCTATGGTGTTCTATGCAAATGTTTGCGGGAACGTCAGCAATGTTTATACAAGAGATAAAATTGACTCTATGCTTAAATCAGAGCTATTAACAGCGCTGCAGCCGGCATTTGCCAGGATTTCGGATATGGGGGTGCGCTACAGCGCGCTTCCGGGGCATACGATGGAAATATCGGATGCATTAAATGAAGTGCTGTCTAAAAAGTGGACGGAGCTACGGGGAATTATCGTATATTCCTTTGGAATGAACAGTGTAACGGCCTCCAAAGAGGATGAGGATATGATAAAGCAGCTGCAGAAATCGGCAGTTATGCGGGATCCCAATATGGCTGCGGCGGTTCTGGCAGGCGCACAGGCAGATGCTATGCGTTCAGCAGCAGAAAACCGGGGCGGAGCTATGACCGGGTTTATGGGAATGGGCATGGCGCAGCAGGCAGGCGGCGCCGGTATTCAGAATTTGTATGCTATGGGGCAGGAGAGGCAGCAGGCGGCGGTAGCAGAACCATCAGCGACAGGCTGGGTCTGCAGCTGCAAAACAGTCAACAAAGGAAAATTTTGTTATGAGTGTGGAAAGGCGAAGCCTGCAGGGGTTCCCCAGTATAAGTGCGATAAATGCGGATGGGAGCCGGAGGATCCTGCAAAACCGCCTAAATTCTGTCCGGAATGCGGCGATCCCTTTGATGATGGGGATATATATTAGATGTAAAACGGGGGAGACATTTTGTAACAGAGGATGTCTCCCTCGGACGCTTTAGAGTCCATTACTTTTTCCCGTCAATCAGATAGTCGTAAGAGACATGAAATACCTCAGAAAATGCTTTTAATTCCAAATCTGTAACATACCGCTGATTTGTTTCAATTCTTGTTATTACATTTTTATCTATATCATAACCTTCAAGCTGAAGCATATAGGCAAGATATCTCTGGGAATAATTGTTTTGTTTTCGAAGCTCCACCAACTGACGGCTGATAAGATTTTTCTCCCCGGTCGTTGTTCTTGGCTTTGGCATGTGTCAGCACCTCCTTTTAGTCTCAGTTTTTGCACTTTTTATTGATTTTACCCGGAAAAATGTGTAAAATCGGTTGTAAAAATGAGACACATAAAAAAACCTGCAGAAAGGAGAAACATGATGAAAAGAAACGGTACGGAGCTTAAACGGAGGATATTTGATTTAATGAATGGATCTTTAGACTTGGACAGATTCCCGGTGCCGGAAAGTGCAATTGTAAAAAATGAGTTTGGAGAAGGGGAGATGTGCGGAGGACTGTACAGGGAAGTATTTTTTGCAAGCAGACGGATCTGTGAAAGATTTGGCGTGGAGGAAGATCCGGATGTGGAGATTATTATAAGTAATCTTTTGAAAATAGGAGAATACCAGTCTATGAAAATGTATGATTATGGCAGGCTTTTTTCTGGATCCGGAGAAAGGACGTAAATAGAATCTGCGGAACCCCGCAGATTCTATAAGAGTGTGATTTGTTACTTCAGAAAAATATGAATCAATTTTTCATGCAGTTTCTTGTGGGGCTGATAGCGCATTGGAAGATCCAGCCATGTTTTCTTATCTACAATGCTTTTATAATGTGTGAAGGTATCAAAGCCGGCTTTTCCGTGATAAGCTCCCATACCGCTGGCTCCGAAACCTCCGAATCCCATTTCACTGGTAGCAAGATGGATAACGGTGTCGTTGATACATCCTCCTCCAAAGCCGCAGCGGGAAGTTATCTTCCGGGCTGCGTTCCTGTCAGATGTAAAGATATAAAGGGCCAGCGGAGAGGGCAGGGAATTCATATTGCATATCGCCTCATCCAGAGAGTCATAGGTAAGAACCGGCAGGACGGGCCCAAAGATTTCCTCTTGCATGACGGCGTCGGCAAAGGTCACGTTATCCATGACTGTGGGTTCAATTTTCAGATTCTGCCGGTCAGCGCTTCCGCCGCAGACGATTTTGTGGGGCTCCATCAATGAAAGGATACGGTCAAAATGTTTTTGGTTGACGATTCTTCCGTAATCTTCCCTGGAAAGAGGCTGTACACCGTATTGCTTCCGGATCTGCTTTTTAATTTCTTTTATCAGACGCTCCTTTATGCTCCGGTCACAGTAGATATAATCGGGCGCCACGCAAGTCTGGCCGCAGTTTAAATATTTTCCGAAAACAATGCGTCTGGCCGCAAGCCTTATGTCGGCGCTTCTTTCTACGATGCACGGACTCTTCCCTCCAAGCTCAAGGGTGACCGGCGTAAGGTAAGCGGAGGCACACCGCATGACCTCCCTTCCCACAGTCTGGCTTCCGGTAAAGAAAATATAATCAAAATGCTCATGAAGGAGGCGGGTATTTTCCTCCCGTCCGCCGGTAATAACCGCTATGTATTTTTCATCGAAATACTCGGTGAGTATTTCCCGGATTAGTTCGCCCGTACAGGGAGAATAAGCGCTGGGTTTTACAACTGCAGTATTCCCGGCGGCTATGGCGTCTACAAGAGGCTCAATGGTCAGAAGAAAGGGATAATTCCACGGACTCATGATCAAAGCAACGCCGTAGGGGGAGGGCTTTTTGTAGCTCCTGGAGTGAAATTGAGAGAGGGGCGTGGGCACATTTTTTTCTTTTGCATAGGAGTAAATGTTCTTCAGCATATAGCTGATCTCGCTTAATACAAGCCCTGTTTCACACATGTATGTTTCAAATGCACTCTTTCCAAGATCCTTTTTTACGGCTTCATTTATCCGTTCCTCATTTTTTGAAATACAATTCTTTAATTTTTTAAGGGCCTGAACCCGTGCTTCTGTCGGAAGGGTTGCGCCTGTATGGAAATAAGAGCGCTGCCGGCTTACTATTTTTTTAATATCGGTTTCTGTCATTTCTATTCTCCTGTAAATACCATAACGCTTCGGGGATGGATTGTAAAATCATTTCCATTAATGGAGCGGGGCTTTGTATTTGGGTTCCATGTGTCAACTGCCAACTCCCAGCACATGGAGGCAGGAAGCTCAGGCAGTTTAACATTTAATTCTTCCCAATAAGCATTGGATGCAACATAAATGACTTTTGGACCGGTTCCAGGCTCCTGTCCGGCGAACATAACGCCTATATAACGTTCATGCTCTGCAAAGGAGCTGCGCCACGGAGTTACGCCATGAAAGCTGGTGTCCGGAAAGCCGCATGCGCCGCCGCTTACATTGGTGCGAAGAATACGATTCTCCTTGCGGAACCGTATCATGCGCTGGAAAAAGGCAAAAACATCGGAATGCGTATTTAATCTGTTCCAGTCAAGCCAGGAGATAATATTATCATGACAGTAGGCGTTATTGTTTCCAAACTGTGTATTACAGAACTCATCCCCGGCAAGAAACATGGGAATACCCCGGCTTAGCATTAGGAGGGCAAAGGCATTGCGTATCATACGTTTTCTTAAGGAAAGAATGCCCGGATCGGCAGTATCGCCTTCGGCGCCGCAATTCCAGCTGTTATTGTCATTTGCACCGTCGGTGTTATTCCAGCCGTTGGATTCGTTGTGCTTTTCATTGTAGGAAAACAGGTCGTATAGAGTGAATCCGTCATGACAGGTAATAAAGTTTACGGAAGCGTTCTGCCGAAGATTTGCCTCATAAATGTCTTTTGAGCCGGAAATGCGGAAAGCGGCAGCCTGAGCCATTCCGGCGTCCCCTTTAAGATAGCGGCGCATATCATCTCGGTATCTTCCGTTCCATTCTGCCCATCGGTTCCATGCAGGAAATGTGCCGACCTGATAGAGTCCGCCTGCATCCCATGCCTCAGCAATTAGCTTCACGTCGCCTAAGATTGGGTCAAATGCAAGAGACTGTAAAAGCGGCGGTTCATTCATGGGGGAGCCGTCTTCATTGCGTCCAAGTATGGATGCAAGGTCAAAACGGAAACCATTTACCCGATAGGTAGTGACCCAATAACGAAGACAGTTTAATATCATCTGACGTACAATAGGGTGGTTGCAGTTCAGAGAATTTCCGCAGCCGCTGAAATTATAATAATATCCGTCGGGGGTCAGCATATAATAGATGTTGTTGTCAAAGCCTTTAAAGGAGAAAAAGGGACCTTGTTCATTTCCTTCGGCAGTGTGGTTAAATACAACATCCAGAAACACCTCGATTCCGTGTTGATTAAAGGTTTGAATCAGCTTTTTCAGTTCATTTCCCTCACGATTGTATTCCGTGCTGGCGGTGTAGCTTGTGTTGGGAGAAAAAAAGCTGACAGTATTATATCCCCAGTAATTATAGAGCTTCTCGCCGTTTACTTCACGGTAATCCTGCATTTCGTCAAATTCAAAGATAGGCATTAGTTCTACTACATTTACCCCCAGCTCTAAAAGATAGGGAAGCTTTTCCATAAGCCCTGCAAAGGTTCCGGGCTTTGCAACAGCCGAGGATCCGTGCATGGTAAAACCGCGTACATGAAGCTCGTATATGATCAGATCCTCTACCGGAAGAAGAGGCGGCTTCATATCCTCCCAGTCAAAGTCATCTTTTACAACCCGCGCCCTGTAATGCTGTCCCCGGGGAGAGGTGTAGCCCCATCTGCTCTGCCCGGTAACGGCTTTTGCGTAAGGGTCAAGCAGATATTTCTTTCTGTTAAAAAGCAGCCCTTTTTTCGGCTCATAGGGGCCGTCCACACGATAGGCATACTCGAATTCTTCTATATTCAGCTTAAACACAATCATAGAGTAGACATTTCCAATCCGGTAGTGGTTGGGAAACGGAAGAACCGCAAAAGGCTCGTTCTCCCTCCGCTTGAACAGAAGGAGCTCGATTGAGGTGGCGTTATGGGAGTATACGGTAAAGTTGACTCCTCCAGGAATCGCAGTGGCTCCATTAACTTCATAAAACCCCGGGCGGACGTCGAAACCGTCAATATGGTCCATGGGAACAAGGTGAATTGTGCGGGGAAGATTCAGCTCGGTTATTTTACTGTTATTTTCTTTCATAGCATGCGTCCTTTCTTTTTCATACATAATATATCGACTTTACATGATCAGATCTTAATGTGATCGGAAGCAGGTATACAATGTTTTTCACCGGGATTCGTTGACGGCATGGGTATGGAATGTTAATATTATAACAGCGTATAATTTATACAATAATATAAGGAGGAATACTTATGCTAAAAGGAAAAGTAGCCGTAGTAACAGGCGGCACAAGAGGAATCGGATATGCAATTGTAAAAAAATATCTGGAAAACGGGGCAAAGGTAGTTCTTTTTGGATCCAGAGAGGAGACGGTAGAGAAGGCCCTTGCTTCTTTGAAGGAGGAAAACGCAGCCTGGGAGGTAAGCGGAGATTATCCGAATCTTAAGGATGCGAAGGCGGTAGAAACCGCAATTGGAAAGGTGAAGGAAAAATACGGTAAAATTGATATCCTTGTAAACAATGCAGGCATTTCAGATAGTAAGCCGGTTACAGACTACACGGCGGAGCATTTTGAAAACGTAATGCAGCTTAACGTTAACGCCATTATGAATGCAGTAATGCCTGCTGTAAAGATTATGAAGGAACAGGGCGGCGGATGCATTATCAATACAAGCTCTATGGTAAGTCTCTGCGGCCAGCCAAGCGGCGTGGCATATCCTACGAGTAAGTATGCGGTAAACGGAATGACGTGGTCTCTTGCAAGAGAGTTAGGACCAAGCGGCATCCGTGTAAATGCAGTGGCTCCCGGTATCACAAAGACAGATATGGTTGCGGCTCTTCCTGAAAAGATGATTCAGCCGTTAATCAATGCAATTCCCCTTCGCAGAGTAGGAGAGCCGGAGGATGTTGCCAATGCCTTTCTGTTCCTTGCAAGCGACATGGCAGGCTATGTGACAGGCGAGATTTTGTCTGTAGATGGGGCAATGAGAAGCTGATTGTTGGGAAAGGTGCAGGTATATAACAGGAAAACAGCTATAGATGGAATTTCTATAGCTGTTTTTTTGTTTGTGAAAAAATGTTGACTTATGATAAAATATGTTATAACATAACATTAAATAACAAATAAATGAAAGGAGAAAAAGTTATGAAGAAAGTATTATCATTACTCGTTACCTTAATCATGGTCTTAAGTCTGGCGGCGTGCAGCTCGGGCGGAAATGAAGGCGGAGGCGGCGCTGACAGCAAGGCGGAGGGCGGAAGCAATGAGGACTCCGGTGATTCTGGTGATCAGTATGAGATCGCAGTAGTTGTAAAGGTGGTCGGAATCGATTATTTCAGTGTTTTTGAAGAGGGTGTTAAGAAGTTTGCAGAGGATCATAATGTTAATGCATATGTGACCGGTCCGTCTACCGCTGATGCAGCAGAGCAGGTTAACATTATTGAGGATCTGATCAACTCCGGCGTTGATGCAATCTGTGTTGTACCGAATGATGCGACCGTACTTGAAAGCGTCCTTCAGTCCGCAAAGGATAAGGGCATTGTAGTAGTGACTACAGAATCCCCGGGCCAGGTAGGCGCAGATTATGATGTGGAGATGATCATCAACGATGCATTTGCAGAGCTGGTTGCCGAGGATGCGGCAAAGAGCTGCGGCGGATCCGGAGAATATGCGCTTTTCGTAGGAAGCCTTACGGTTCCGCTTCACAACGCATGGGCAGATCATGTAGAGGAATATCTGGCTGACAAGTATCCGGATATGAAGCTGTGTACAGACAGGATCGCATGCGGCGAGGACTCCGCTCTGGCACGCGAGACAACATTGGATCTTCTGAAAACATATGATAAACTTAACTGCTTTATCTGCTTTGGAAGCCAGGGCCCTATCGGCGCGGCAGAGGCTTTGACAGAGCAGAAGAAGGTTGGAGAGGTAACAGTTGTAGGTAATATTATTCCAAGTGAAGGCTCTTCCTATCTTGAGAGCGGCGCAATTACAACAGGGTATCTCTGGAATCCGGCTGATTCCGGATATGCGTCCTGCTATATAGCAAAGCACCTTCTTGAGGGAAATAAGATTGATGATTCCTTCTCAATAGAGGATATGGGCGATATCTCTCTGGAGGACACAACACTTTGGATTGATAATCCGATTACAATTACAGCAGATAACTGGGAAGAATTCGGATTCTAGTCTGTGTTTGCAGCTGTATAAAGAGGAGTGGTTGCGGTATGCCGCTTCCACTTTTCTTTTTAAACAGAAATAAGAATGAGCTGAGTATATTGTGAGGAATGAACATGGAAGAAAAAATCATTGAATTAAGACATGTCAATAAGCATTATGGCGGTGTCCATGCTCTAAAGGACGTTGATTTTGATTTGAACCGCGGAGAGATCCACTGCCTGATCGGACAGAACGGCTGCGGGAAATCAACGATGATCAAGGTGATATCCGGCGTCATTGATGTGGATGAGGGCAGCGAGGTCATACTTGACGGAAAGAAAACTCATGGAGGTTCTGCAAGACAGTCAATGAATAACGGAGTGCGCGTCATCTATCAGGATCTGAGCCTGTTCCCCAATCTGACGGTTGCAGAGAATATAGCCTTTGACAGACATGAGGATAAAAGCGTCAGAGGAGTAAACTGGACGCAGATCTATAAGCAGGCGGAGGAAGTAACAGAGCGCATGGATATAAAGCTTAACTTAGAGAGTCTGGTGGAGGAGCTGTCTATCGCTGACCGGCAGCTGGTTGCAATTGCCAGAGCGCTGGCCACCAATGCGCGGATACTTATTATGGATGAGCCCACATCTTCGCTTACAAGAAAAGAGGTAAACGTTCTTTTTTCCATTATTAAGAGCCTTCAGGAAAAGGGTATGACTATCATGTTCGTCAGCCACAAGCTGGATGAAATTATAGAAATTGCAGAGCGGATTACAGTTATGCGGGACGGCAGGATGATATCTACCTTTGAAAACAAGGATATAGATGAGACGAAGCTTGCACATATGATAAGCGGACAGGAGATATCCTATCAGCAGAATTTTACCGGACACGAAGAGGAAGTGATTCTCGAAGTGGACGGACTTACCTGCGGAAGACAGTACAGGGATATTTCCTTTACACTTAAGAAGGGCGAGATACTGGGGATTATCGGTTTGTTAGGAGCGGGCCGGACAGAGCTTGCAAGCTCCATATTCGGGATGAATGAACCGGAATCAGGGAGGATACTTCTCCACGGGAAGGAGGTCCGCTTTAAAAATAACAGGGATGCAATTGCCAATAAGATTGCATATGTTCCCGAAGATCGTCTTCTGCAGGGCCTTGTTTTAAACCAGAGTATTGAGAATAATACGATTATTTCAATTATTAATAAGCTGAAAAACAAGTTCGGCATGATAGATAAGAAAAGCTGCAGAGATATTACGCAGAAATGGATTGATGAGCTTCATATAAAAAGTGCGGTTCCGGAGATTCATGCGTCTGCAATGTCAGGTGGAAATCAGCAGAAGATCGTTATTTCAAAGTGGCTGTCCACAGAGCCTGAGATTCTGATTCTGGATCAGCCTACAAATGGTATAGATATTGCGGCAAAAAATACGATTTATGAACTGATCAGGGAACTGTCAAAGAAGGGGATGAGCATTATCCTTATTTCGGATGAGGCGGCGGAGGTATATTATAACTGTCCCCGGGCGCTGGTCATGCATAAAGGGCAAATTGTAAAGGAATTGGATTGCAGTGCGGTTACAGAAGGCGAGTTCAGCCGGGAGGTGCTAGGTGAATAATAATACAGCAAAAAATAAATTCATGAAGAGCTATGAATTTATGCTCTTATGTGTTGTGATAATATTAGTGATTGTTCTGGCGGCGGCAACCGGAGGGAAATCTATAGCGCCGGAGAACATCCTTGATATGCTGACAAGCTATTCTGCTTATGGCGTAATTGCAGTGGGCTGCCTGTTTGTTATTATTTCCGGAGGAATTGACATTTCATTTATGGCGGTTGCGGCTGTAGCGCAGTATGTTGCCGCTTTATATATGTTGAATTCGGGCGGTAATTTTGTGATGATTTATCTGATTTCTATTGCAGTGGGAGCAGGACTCGGTCTTGTGAACGCCGTACTGGTTAACAGGCTGAAGGCGCCGACGCTGATTATTACGATTGCAACAATGAATATTATCTATGGACTGATGATGCGATTTACAAGCGGGGTAAGGCTTCATGGTTTTCCTGAATGGTTTTCAAGGAAGACAGAGATATCCCTGTTAGCAGTATCTGTGGGAACCCTTGCAGCCGTTTTGCTTATTGCATGGTATATTCTGAAAAGAACAAAGATGGGGCGGAAAGTTTATGCTGTGGGCGGCAATATGGAGGCGGCAAAAAGATGTGGTGTGAGCGTACTTGCTGTTCATTTGTTTGTCTATGGATTTACCGGCGCCACAGCAGGCGTAGGAGCGCTGATCAAATGCTATCTGTCTCAGCAGGCGTCTATTGAGGCTCTTTATGGGGACGAGATGGATGTGCTGGCAATGGTTGTGCTGGGCGGCGTATCGCTGTCGGGAGGAAAGGGTTCCGTATTTGGAACGATTCTTGGCATCTTACTGGTTGCGCTTCTAAGTAACGGGATGATTCTTGTTGGAGTATCCAGTTACTGGAAGGATCTGGTGATAGGTGCGGTAATCCTGATCAGCTTTTGTATTACAGGCTGGAGAGTTCTGGCATCAAAAAAGAAGGAGAAAATGGGAGGTGCGGCGGAATGAAGAAGATCATTAATAATGAAAACAGAATGCTTGTTATACTGACAGCCCTCTGCATTGTCTTTTTTACGATAATGAAACCCGCGTTTCTGTCTGTGAATTCATTCTCTTCTATTGCAAGACAGATACCGGAGATCGGACTTTTTACTCTGGCTATGATGCTTCCTATGCTTGTAGGGGGAATTGACCTTTCGATTATAGCTTCTGCAAATCTGGCCTCCATTTTTATGTCTATGTTTATGTCGGCGAATATCGAAAAGGGAGAGGAAAATATTCCCGTCATGCTGGCAGCCATAATAATCTGTATAGGAACCTGTACATTTGTAGGATTTTTAAACGGTGTAATTGTAGCCAGGTTTAAAATTCCGGCCATGCTGGTTACCCTAGGAATGCAGATGGTCCTTACCGGTATAAGCCTTGGAATTACCAAAGGGGGAACGCTTTCCGGATACCCTGATTCTTTCCGGTTTATTGGAAACGGAAGCATACTGGGAATTCCGGCACAGTTTGTTTTATTTATTCTGGCGGCAATTGTGCTGATTGTGATTATGCAGATGACGTCCTTTGGAACAAGGCTTCAGATGTATGGATCCAACCATGTGGCAACAGAATATTCGGGAATCAATGAGACGGCGCTGCTTATTAAAACACATATGCTTTCAGGAGTCTATGTGGGGATTGCGGCTGTTATTATGTCCTCCAGACTGAATTCAGCGTCTGCAGGAGCGGCGGCCAACTATCTCATGCGCACGATTCTGATTGCAGTACTAGGCGGCATTGATCCCAACGGAGGAAAAGGAAGAGTGTCAGGGATTCTCTGGGCAGTGATCTTATTCCAATGTATGGCCACAGGACTTAATATTTTAAAGGTAAATTCCTATATAGTGATAGCATTGTATGGTATAATCCTCTTACTGGCAGTCATTGTGCGTACAAGTAAGAATCATTAGGGGAGAGAAAAATGGAAAGAAACTTAAATTTAGTTGCGTTTGACTGCGGCAACAGCAGTATACGTACCATATTGTGCCGTTTTGACGGCGAAAGGGTAAAGAGCGAGCTGGTCCTTCAGGAGCCAAACGAGATACTTGAGCTTGAGGGATATTATTACTGGGATATGCCGCAGATATTTGAGATATTGAAAAGAGGCCTTTCTCTGGCGGCAAAGAGAGTGGATAAAATTGATTCCATCGGAATCTGTACATGGGGAATTGATTTTCAGCTGTTGGATGAAAACGGTGAATTTGTTGAAAGATCTCTTTGCTACAGAAATACCATCGGAGAGGAGCAGATGAGCCGTCAGCCGGAGGAGGAGCAGAAGGAAATGTTCTACCGCACCGGGATTCTCTGCGATAAAATCAATACGGTATATATGCTGAGGGGAATGAAGGAGCATATGCCGTCTGTTCTTAAGCGTGGAAAGAAGATACTGCTTGTACCGGATATTCTTGTATATTTATTTACAGGGATACTGATGAATGAGCCAAGCGAGCTGTCAACTTCACAGATGTTAAATGTAAAGGAAATGACCATCAGCAAAGAGCAGTGCAGCTATGCAGGTGTGAGCCCGGAGATCTTTTCGGAGATTGGAGTACATGGAAAACTGGTAGGTAATATACGGAAGGAAGTACTTAAGGAGGCAGGAATATCCTATGATATTCCGGTGGTTTGTGTTCCGTCTCATGATACAGCCTGCGCGGTTATGGCAATTCCCTCAAAGGATGAAAAATATTTATTCGTAAGCTCCGGAACATGGGCGCTTATCGGCGCTCAGTGTCCGTCTCCGATTATAACGGAAAAGGTTCTAAACTCCAAGCTGACGAATGAAGCGGGAGCATTCGGGAGGACAAATCTTCTCAGAAATTCTGCGGGAATGTTTATTGTACAGAGGCTGAAGGCAGAATATGAAAGCATGAAGCAAAGACGGATAAGCTGGAATGATTTTACTGCTTTGGCAGGTACTTACAAGGGAGAGCCGCCTACCTTTGATGTGAATGACAACCGTTTATTTAATCCTGTGTCGATGACGGAGGAAATCTACAGCCTTCTTCATCCGGAGTCAGCAAATCCAGAGGATTATGACTGGACGGAGATACTGGCGGCAGCCTATGCGTCGCTGGGCGACAGCTATGCCCAGGTTTTGCGCATGGTGCAGGAATGCACGAAGGAAGTATATAAGGAGGTATATGTTGTAGGCGGAGGTTCCAGAAATTCATTTATAAACCAGCGCTGTGCAGATAAAATAAAAATGCCTGTGGTTACCTGCGATATGGAATGCTCTTCTGTGGGAAATGCAGCCGTTCAGATTGCATACTTCCATCCGGAGTATTCCTATGAGAGATTAAGAGAGATTATTGCAGATTCACTGCAGGTGAAGACGTATTATCCAAATAAATGATAAAGAGTAAGGAGAAGATGAAATATATGGACTATAAAAAATATCTTGTAGAATGTGGAAAAAGAATGTTAAATTCAGGACTTACTGTGGAGACATGGGGAAATATAAGCGTACGTGATCCTGAGACGGGTCTCATTTATTTAACCCCATCCGGCATGCAATATGATATAATTGAACCAGAGGATATCGTTGTCATGGACAAGGAGCACCATATTGTAGAAGGGAACCGCAAGCCAACGATTGAATCCGGTATGCATGTAGGAATTATGAACAGCCGGCCGGATGTAAACGCGATTATACATACCCATCCCATAGATTCACAGGTGTTTGCCTGCCTGCGCAGAGATATTCCGCCGGTAATTGACGAGGCGGCACAGCTTCTTGGCGGCACGGTAAAATGTGCGGAATATGCGCTGCCGGGTTCAGACGAGCTGGCGGAAAATGTTATAAATGCTTTAGGGGAGGGCGCGGCCTGCCTCATGGCAAATCATGGAGCCGTATGCGCAGGCGCAGATATGGACGTAGCCTTCCGTGTCTGCACTGTGTTGGAAATGACAGCTAAAATATATTATAAGGCGCTTGCAATTGGGAAGCCTGTAGAAATTGAAGAGGATAAGGTGCTTTTCATGAAGGATTTTGTCGCGAATCATTATGGACAGGGGAAATAAAAGCGTCTGATATCCTAGTGCAGATGATTGGAGAAGCCTGATGTTATGAAAGAGATAAAAGAACTTCCTTATACCAGACAGCAGAAGATATTGCAGCAGCTGAACAAAAATGACTGTGTGAAGATCGAACAGCTGGCCAGAGACTTTAATGTTTCCAATATGACCATATACCGGGATATTCTCCAGCTGGAAAAGTCCGGAGATGCGCTTCGGGTATACGGCGGAGTAAAGGCTGTAAATAAAGCGGCGGCAGATAGGAATGAGGAGGGAATGTCACAGAGTACAATTCCAACGGTATTAAGACCCTACTGTGATTCCACAATTGAGGAACGTTTTCACCATGAGATCGAGGCAAAGCGTGCTATCGCCAGAGTGGCGGCCGGTTATGTGAAGGACGGGGATGTGATTGCAATTGATCCCAGCACAACGACGCTTCATATGTGTTCCTATTTGTTAAACCGGAAGATTACGGTAGTTACTACCAGCATGAGCGTTGCTCTTCAGCTTGCGTCCTCAAAATTCATTGACATCATACTCTGCGGGGGAACGGTAAGAAAAAGCGCTCTTTCTGTTGTGGGAGCGCTGCTGCCGGGGGTTTTGAAGCAGATAAGAATAAACAAATGTTTTCTTTCCTCCCATGGCTTTACATTTGAGCATGGACTTACGGATATGACAATGGAGGAATGTGATGCAAAAAAGCAGCTTCTCAGCAGATCAAATGAGGTGTACGTTCTAATTGACCATACAAAGGTGAATCAATACTCGTCTTTTGTTGTGTGCGACGTTGTGGATATGACCCGTATTATTACGGATTCCGCTACACAGAAGATCAGGAAGAAAAAGGAGATCATGCAGCAGTGCGTAGAAGCAGGGTGTAAAGTAACCTATGCAAAAGAGAAGGATCATATAAAAGAAAAAAATGAAAAAGATTAGGAGCTGTTCCGGCTCCTGATTTTTTTATTCCGAATTGATAACATTATGTTTTCTGGATATACTACCCTTTATGTACAGTTATACGTGATAATGGAGGGATTGTAAAAATGTCAAATCGCTTGAAATACGAAAAATCGCCTTATCTTTTACAACATAAGGAAAATCCGGTGAACTGGTATCCATGGTGCTGCGAGGCGTTTAAAAGAGCATACAGCGAGGATAAACCTGTGTTTTTAAGTATCGGATACTCCACCTGCCATTGGTGTCATGTAATGGCGCATGAGTCTTTTGAGGATGAGGAAGTGGCGGAAATTCTTAATAAAAATTACATCAGTATTAAAGTGGATCGGGAGGAGCGTCCGGATATCGACGCAGTATATATGTCTGTCTGCCAAATGATGACCGGAAGCGGAGGATGGCCTCTTACGGTTATAATGACTCCGGAGCAGAAGCCCTTTTTTGCGGGAACGTACTTTCCAAAAAGAAGAAGATTCGGACAGGAAGGATTTTTAGAGATACTGGAAAAAATTGCAGAGCTTTGGGAAAACCACAGGGAGAGGCTCACAGACGCGGGGGATGAGCTTGCGTCGGCAGTCATAGAAGAGCACAGTCGAAACGCCGCCGGAGGAGGTGAGCCTGCTCCAGAGCTTCTTCATAAAGGATTCCGGCAGCTTGTGAGACAGTTTGACAGACGTTTCGGAGGCTTTGGACAAGCTCCGAAGTTTCCCATGCCTCATCAGTTGTTGTTTTTGATGCGTTATTCTTTTTCAGAGGCTGTGCCGGAGGCTATGGGTATGGTGGAGGAGACCCTTGACGGGATGGCAAAAGGGGGAATTTACGATCACATTGGCGGCGGGTTTTCAAGATATTCTACGGATGAGAGGTGGCTGATTCCTCATTTTGAAAAGATGCTTTATGATAACGCGCTGTTGATTCTCGCATATCTGAATGCATTTCAGGCTACAAGGAAGGATGCGTATGGGGAAATTGTAAAAAATACGGCAGACTATATATTAAGAGAGCTTAAAGATTCCCAGGGGGGATTTTTCTGCGGGCAGGATGCGGACAGCGACGGTGTGGAAGGGAAATATTATGCATTTACCCCGGAGGAAATAAAGGATGTTCTGGGAGAAAAGGACGGGGCGGAATATTGCGCTCTGTATGAGATTACCCGGGAGGGGAGGTTTGAAGGAAAAAGTATTCCCAACCGGATTGGGCATACGACAATCTTTGGCTGGAAGGCAGAGGATGAAAGAATTCAGAGACTGTACAGATACCGCCGGGAACGTACGAGGCTTCATAAGGACAGGAAGATTCTGCTGTCCTGGAACGCATGGACAATTATAGCGCTCTTGTGGGCCGGACAGCTTCTGGAGGAGCGAAAATATGTCAAAGCAGCGGTGGAGGCGGAAAACTTCCTGCGGGAGCACATGACAGATAAAAATAACAGGCTTTGTCTCCGGTACTGCGACGGAGAGGCGGCGCATGGGGGACAGCTCTCAGACTATGGTGTGTATGCGTTAGCCCTTCTTGAGCTCTACAGAGGGACATTTCAGGTGGAATATCTAAGGGAGGCTCTTCTCCGGGCCGGACAGATGCAGGAATACTTTGAAGACCGGAAGAATGGGGGATATTATATTACCGCATCGGATGCAGAGCCTCTTTTGACACGGCCTAAGGAGGTGTATGACGGCGCGGTCCCGTCGGGAAACTCCGTGGCGGCAGCGGTACTCTGCAAGATTGCATCTCTTACCGGGGAGAAGAAATGGCAGGAAGCAGCAGAGAGACAATTACAGTTTCTATCAGGTGAAGCCGAAGAATATCCAGCGGGTCATTGCTTTGCACTGTTTACATTTGCAGGAGTACTGTATCCTCATAAGGAACTGGTCTGCGCGGTAAAGGATAAGCTTCCCCGGGATCTTACACAGTATTTGAAGAAGACCCTTGTCTACGGGCTGAATGTACTGGTTAAGACGGAGGAGAATGAGGAAGAGCTTATGCAGTGTGCGCCGTATACCAGGGACTATCCGGTTCCGGAGAAGGGAGCGGTGTACTATCTGTGCAAGGACGGGGCATGTATGGCGCCCGTGACAGAGTTTGACAGGCTGGAGCTTGGGCAGGAGCAGGGATCAGGAGAAGGATTATTTTGACAGAGGGGGAAATGAAGCGTGCAGACAGATGAGTGGAAAAGGGATTATGAAGAATTTGAAAGGGTAACCAGACAGTTTTATGAGGGAGAGATTACGATTCCGGAATACAAAAGTTTTTCCGGGGGATATGGAAGCTACGCCCAGAGAGGCGGAAAGGCAAGTATGCTGAGACTTAAGTTTCCCGGAGGACGTGTAAGAAAGGCGCAGCTTGCATTTATAGCAGAAAGTATTGACAAATATGGAATTGATAAGGTACATTTTACCACATGCCAGACTCTGCAGCTTCATAATCTTGATGGGGACGCAGTGTGCAGCCTTGCGGAGGAGGCGCTGGATTATGGAATCGTGACAAGGGGCGGGGGCGGAGATTTTCCAAGGAATGTGATGGCGTCCCCTTTATCGGGCGTGGAAAAGGGAGAGTATTTCGACGTACTTCCTTATGCGGAGGCGGCCGCAGACTATCTTATGGGACTGATCAGGACTGTCAAGCTTCCAAGAAAGCTTAAGGTGGGATTCTCTAATTCACCGGAGAATATAACCCACGTAACTTTCAGGGATCTTGGTTTTGCAGCCCGGGAGGACGGAACCTTCGACATCTACAGCGCGGGGGGACTGGGGAATAATCCAAAGCTTGGCGTATCTGTAGCGAGAGGAATTGAAGCTTACAGGACGCTCTACTATATTAAAGCAATGGTAAAGCTGTTTGTGACTTATGGGAATTATGAAAATCGTGCAAGGGCAAGATCCCGCTATATGCAGGATACGCTGGGTGAAAAATTTACAGAGTATTTTAATGAAAAGCTTCAGGAGGCGTTTCAGGAAGAGAACCTAGATATTCCGGAAAAGGAGACGCCTGTCAGGAAAAAGGCGGATGGGAGCACAGCAGAACATAAGCGTGCAATACCGCAGAAACAGGAGGGACTTTATGCCGTGGCCTATCACCCGGCGGGAGGCTGTCCGGCGCCTGGAATATTCCGGAAGCTTTACGAAGCGATAGAGGATATGGAAGCTGCAGAGCTTCGTATCGCTCCGGATGAAACGGTCTATATCATTAACTGTACAGGAGGCGAGGCAGGAAAGCTTCTGGAGCTTACAGACGATGGGGCGGAGACGCTTTTTGAATCCTCGGTTGCCTGTATCGGAGCTTCCATCTGTCAGGTGGGGGTGGGGGATTCGCAAAAGCTGTTAAGGAGGCTGATAGACGAGTCAAAAAAATGGAGATTTCCGGACGGCGTGCTGCCTCGTATCTATATATCGGGCTGTCCTTCTTCCTGCGGGACCCATCAGACAGGGAAAATCGGTTTCCGTGGCGGGATGAAGAAGGTGGACGGAAAAGTTCAGCCTGCATTTTTTCTTACGGTAAATGGAAATGCAGGAGAAGGAGAGGAACGCTTTGGCGAACAGCTTGGAGCGATTCTTGAAGAAGAAATTCCGGCATTCTTAAAAGAGCTGGGAGAAGAGATTGCCGGAAAGGGGCTTACCTATGACGAGTGGTATGAAGGGCATGAAGAACGATTCCGGGAGATAGCAGCGGGGTATTTTGAATAAGAAATCACTCCGTTCCTATCCGTCAACGTAAAAATTTATTGATTACATGGAGTACTCCGTCTTCGTCGTTGGACCGGGTAATGTAATCTGCTTTTTCCAGTATAGCCGGCTGGGCGTTTGCCATTGCAACGCCGAGACCGGCGGTCTCAATCATGGTCAGGTCATTGTAGCCGTCGCCGCAGCAGATCATTTCATCCGCGGTCAGTCCAATAGAGGTTAAAAGACGCAGAAGAGAGCGGGCTTTATCCACGCCGGCAGGCATGATTTCGAGAAAGAAAGGATCGGAGCAGTAAATATTCAGGTAGGAACGGAAAAAAGCCTGTGTTTCCTGACGGATCCGCTCGATGATTTCCGGTTCGCCGGTGATAAGGAGCTTATTTCCAGGTTCCGTCACCTGCTCGGCAAAATCAGAGACGATTTCCACAGGTACATGATTGATGCCGGATTCCAGGTCCGTATACTGATTCGGCTTTATTCCCGATAAAATGGCGTCCCTGGTATAAGCAAGAATGTCAACTCCGGCATATTTTTTCACAATATGGAAGAGAGGCGGCACAATATCAGAGGGAAGCAGCCTGTTATAGATAAGCTCTTCATTCTTGCAGTCCATGATGCGGCCGCCGTTGAAGGATAGAATATAGCCGCCGTAATCGTTAAGCCGCAGCTTCCTTGCAAGGGGCAGTACGCCTATTGTAGGTCGTCCGCTTGCGAGAACAACCTTCACCCCCTCTCTCTGTATCTCAATCAATGCGTCTAAGGTAAGAGGTGATATTTCTTTTTTTGAATTGGTAAGTGTCCCGTCCAAATCCAATGCCAGTAATTGATAGCTCATGATAATCCTTTCAGTCTATTTACAATTTCAGGGAAATCCATTCCGTGGGAGGCCTTTATGAGAACATTGTCTCCGTCTCTTAAATAGTTATGCATCTGTTTGAAAAAGTCTTCTTTTGTTTCAAACCAGACGGCCTCGGTGGAAGCATTTTCAGAGGCCCCGCGGACCAGCTCCCGTGCAAGCCTGCCGATCCCGCATACCAGATCAACACCATGACAGGAAGCGTATTTTCCGGTTTCGTAATGCAGAACCTCCGCTTCCCCCCCAAGCTCCGTCATATCCCCGAGGATCGCAGCTTTACGTCCGATGGCCAGATCAAGAACATCAATGGCCGCCTTCATGGAAACCGGATTGGCATTGTAACAGTCGTCTAACAGAACAAATCTGCTGGTGGAAATGATATTATTTCTTCCGGGCATGGATGGAAGCTTTTCAATTCCGTTCTTAATTTCCTCTGGCGTAAGCCCCAGACTGTAGCCCACGGCGGCTCCTGCTAAAGCGTTGGAAACCATATGGGGACCGGGCAGCGGCACGACGCAGTCAAAGCTCCTTCCATCGGGTAAATGGATCGTGCATGCCGTTCCCTTTAATCCAAGTGATTTTCTTCCGGTAACACGGAAGCTGCAGTTTTCACCGGCGCCGAAGAGAATGGGAACCGCGCCTTTTACCGGCCCCATTTCGCTTAGCAGATCATCATCGCCGTTAAGAATAATCGTCCCGCCGCTTTTCATGTCTTGAATCATCTGAGATTTTTCCTGAAGGATACCTTCTCTTGTCTTAAAAAATTCCAAATGTGCAATACCGATATTTGTAATGACGCAGATATTGGGGCTTGCAACAGAGGAAAGACGGCGCATTTCTCCAAAATGGTTTACACCCATTTCAAGGATTGCAACCTGGGTATCCTCGTCCATTGCAAAAATAGTAATCGGAAGCCCCCATTCATTATTAAAGTTTCCCAGTGTCTTATGTGTCCGGTACCTTTGTGACACAACGGAAGCGATCATTTCCTTTGTACTTGTTTTTCCGACGCTTCCGGTAATGCCTACAACCTTGATATCAAAAGAATCCCGGTATAATTTGGCGATGTCTAGGAGAGCCTGTCCGGTTGATTCCACCAGAATATACGGATAGTCAGTTTCTCCCAGGTCTTCATGGGAAACAACGCACAGCGCCCCTTTTTTGACAGTATCCGGAATGAATTTGTGGGCGTTTACCTTGACGCCGTCAATTGCAACGAAAAGATAGTCCTTCTCCACCTTGCGGCTGTCAATAACAACGCCGGCGGCCTCCCGTGAAAGCAGGCTGTCGTCGCCGCGGAAGGTACCGCGGCAGGAATCCGTAATATTTTTTAACGTGAGGTTTTTCATAAATCATTCCTCCTAAACTGCAGCATTTACCTGATCCAATAAGGAAATTTTTTCATCATATAATTTCTGCGAAAGGTCTACATACACCCGATGGGGATAGAAGAGCCGCTTGGTTTCATCCCAGAGGGTATTCTTTTCCTCTTTACAGTATCTGGCAATTTCCATAACGGAAGGAGATTGGTAGAGGCATTCCCCGTTGCGGAAAATGGGGACAAGGAGCTCGCGCATAGAATAGGAGCCTCCGGCAAGCTTGGTCTTCTTCCAGGTGTCTATGGGATCGAAAAGGAGCAGATTCTCACTTGTATCATAAACCTCGTCGGCAAAGCAGATAAGATCAGCTTTGATCTTCCCGGTTGATTTATCATAGATACGGAAAATGGTCTTATTACCAGGGTTTGTAATTTTTTCTGTGTTTTCCGATACCTTTATTTTAGGAACAAATTCACCGGCGGCATTTTGAATTGCAGCCAGCTTGTAGACGCCGCCGAAGGACGGGCAGTCCTTGGAAGTGATTAAATTGGTGCCTACGCCCCAGGAGTTAATAGCCGCTCCCTGTATCTTAAGATCGTGAAGAAGATATTCATCCAGATCATTGGAAGCGCAAATTGCAGCGTCCGGGAAGCCGGCTTCATCCAGCATGATACGGGCCTGCTTGGAAAGATAGGCAAGGTCGCCGCTGTCCAGACGGATACCATATTTTTTAAAAGGCTTTCCAGCCTCTTTAAATTCCCTGAATACACGGATGGCATTGGGAACGCCGGATTTTAAGGTGTCATAGGTGTCAACAAGGAGCGTGCAGTTATCAGGATAAAGCTCCGCATAATACTTAAATGCAGTGTACTCGTCCGGGAAACTCATGATCCAGCTGTGTGCGTGGGTACCCATAACAGGAACGTCAAAAAGCTGTCCCGCCAGTACATTAGAGGTGCCGACGCAGCCTCCGATCATAGCGGCCCTTGCGCCATACAGTCCGGCGTCGGGTCCCTGTGCCCGACGAAGGCCGAACTCCATAATTCCGTCGCCGTCAGCAGCAAATACAATCCGGGAGGTCTTTGTAGCAATCAGAGACTGATGATTAATAATATTAAGAATGGCAGTCTCTACAAGCTGCGCCTCCATAATCGGCGCAATCACCTTCAGAAGAGGTTCCTTGGGAAATACAACAGTTCCTTCGGGGATGGCATAGATATCTCCGCTGAAGTGAAAACCGCTAAGATACTGGAGGAAATTTTCATTGAAAATGCCAAGACTTCTAAGGTAGTCTACATCTTCATAAGTAAAATTAAGGTTTTTAATATAGTCAATAACCTGTGCGAGTCCCGCGCACACAGAATAGCCGTTATTGCAGGGATTTTGCCGGAAGAAGACGTCGAAGACAACAACTTCGTTCTGCTTCTGCTCATAATAACCTTGCATCATCGTAAGTTCATACAAGTCCGTCAATAGAGTTAAGTCTTGTTTATTCATTTTCTTTGGCTCCTTATGTTCCAATATTTGTAATACGTTTTATTATAGCATTACGGAAGGAAAATGTAAAAGATAAAATGAGAAGGATTTGTGAAGGCAGGGGTGGCGTCTTAGAAGGGAATTTGTTAAAATATAAGCATCAAAAGTCTGACTTGGAGGAAAAAAGGTGAAAAAGAAAACGCTTGTTTTGGCTTGCATTATTTTATGGGCGGCGGTCTGTCTCCCGGGATGCAGCGGAACCGGGGGAGACAAGGAGAATAAAGGGGCAGTAAGGGAGACGGCGCAGGAGCCGGAGGAAAAGACGAAGCAGGATAAGAAAGAAGAGGATGTGCTGCCGGAGCATGAGGAGCGTGCCGCCCCTTCGGTTACGGGCGCACTTCATGTAAAAGGAGCCCGTCTTACAGGGAGCAATGGCAAAGAGGTGCAGCTTAAGGGAATCAGTACCCACGGGATCGCATGGTTCCCGGAGTATGTGAACGAGGCATGCTTTCAGGAGCTTCGGGAAGAGTGGCAGGCAAATGTGATCCGGCTTGCCATGTACACAGAGGAATCCGGAGGATATTGTACGGACGGCGATAAAGAATATCTGAAAGGTTTGATCCGCGACGGGGTGAAGTATGCAAAGGAACAGGATATGTATGTAATCATTGACTGGCATATTTTGTCCGATAATGATCCGAATATGCATCTTGCCGAGGCGAGAGAATTTTTTGCAGAGATGTCGGCGGAATATGCGGGTGAGGAGCATGTGCTGTATGAGATCTGTAACGAGCCAAACGGGGGTACCGGATGGAGTGAGATTAAGTCCTATGCCCAGGAGATTATAAGCGTCATACGCGGGAATGATTCTGACGCGGTTATTCTGGTGGGAACACCGAACTGGTCCCAGTTTGTAGACGAGGCGGCAGATGATCCGATTACCGGATATGAGAATGTGATGTACACCCTGCATTTTTATGCTGCAACCCATAGGGACGATCTGCGGGGAAGGCTGTCGTCGGCAGCCGAGTCTGGTCTGCCTGTATTTGTGTCGGAATACGGCATTTGTGATGCCAGTGGAAACGGAGCCATTGACGAAGAACAGGCGGATCAATGGACGGAGCTTCTTGACAGGCTGGGAATCAGTTATGTAGCATGGAATCTGTCCAATAAGGAGGAGACATCGGCGATACTGAAAAGCTCCTGCAGTAAGACAAGCGGTTTCACGGAAGAGGATATGAGTGATTCCGGGAAATGGCTGTATCGTACGCTGACGGGGAAAAAGGCGTCCGGAGCAGATGGAGAAGGGACTCAGGAGAATCCTACTATCGTGAGGGGAGATATTGAAATCCGGATAACTCTTAAAAACAGCTGGGAAGCCGATGGAGAAAAGTTTTTTCAATATGATCTGACTCTTAAAAATCTTTCGGATCAGACCTGTACCGGCTGGGAGGCAGACATTCCGTTTGAAAACGAAATTACATTGACAGAGGGATGGAACGGTAATTATGAGGCCCAGGGGAAGAACCTCCATATTAATTCAAAGGAGTATAACGAAGAGATTCCTCCCGGCGGTACGGAATCAGACGTGGGCTTTATCGTAAGCGGAGGAGAGGTGTTTATTAAAAAATAGCAGAAAACCGGACGCATTAGACAAGCGTCCGGTTTTTTTCTGTTGTTTCTTTTATGATATTCTGGCAGTATTCACTGATATGCTTTTTCTGTTCCCGGTCCATATCCCGCATGTAGACAGGTTTTCCATATTCGATTATCACATGGGTCTTCTTTACCCGGGGCAGATGGTTTTCGAAAATTTCCGCAGTGTTATTCATACTGACAGGGATAATGGCGCATCCGCTTTTTTCTGCAATCTTAAAGGAACCGCTGTGGAAAGGAAGCATGCTTCCCTCCTCGCCGTCGTTGCGGGTTCCTTCCGGGAAAATGCAGATGGAGATACCGCTTTTTACATAGTCAATGGCTTCAAGAATCGTTTTTAACCCCTCCCTGGGATTATCCCTGTCCAGAAAGAGACAGTGAAGCCGCTTCATCCAGTCACGAAGAAGAGGATATCTCAGCATTTCCTTTTTTGCGACATAGCCGGTCAATCGTCTGCACCGGGAATAGGTAAGCAGAATGTCAAAATAGCTTCTATGGTTTCCGATAAAAAGAACTGCCTCATCCGGAATATTTTCCTCTCCGATTACAGTAATCCTGGCGCCGGTAACCTTAAGCATCAGCTTAAACGCTCCCTGTACCATGCGGAGGCACTGGTAATCCGATTTTTCCCTGTTAAATTTTCCGATTATCCATTCTATTCCAAGCACTGGAATTCCGAGAAGCAGATATAAAAATAAAATAACTGCAATGGTCAAAAATCTTATCATTGTAAAGTATCCCCCGTAATCTAGTATCTTCCGTATAGTATGGCCATATTCTTAAGCTCCCTGGAAAGAGACGGAGAAAGGGAGCCTTTTTTATATCTCCAGTCCCAGTTGCCGGCGGGTACGCCGGGGACATTCATGCGGCCTTCGCTTCCAAGTCCCAGTGCGTCCTGAAGGGGGAAAACTGCACAGAAGGCCGTGCTTCCCATAGCAAGCCGTATGAAGTCAAAATTGAGACGGGATTTATCATAATTATTCGTATAGCGGATCACCTTATCCCTGCATTCCTCAGAGAGATTTTCAAACCAGCCGGGAGAGGTGTCGTTATCATGGGTCCCGGTATAGCACACACAGAAAGGATTCTCATATCTGTGAGGAAGATAGCTGCTTTCCCCCGTGGATTCAAAAGCAAACTGAAGAACCTTCATGCCCGGAAATCCGAAATGCTCGCGCAGAGCAGTCACCTCCGGGGTAATAATGCCCAGGTCTTCCGCAATAATAGGAAGGTCGTCCCCCAGATTATTTTTCACGGCATGAAAAAGCTCATATCCGGGAGCCTTGATCCATTGTCCCTTTACAGCAGTTTTTTCGCCGTACGGGATAGACCAGTATGCTTCGAAGCCGCGGAAATGGTCAATTCTCAAAATGTCAAGATTCGTAAGCTGGGTACGGATGCGGGACACCCACCAGGCAAAGTTCTCCTCTCGGTGGGCATCCCAATTATAAAGGGGATTTCCCCAAAGCTGCCCTGTGGCTGAGAAATAATCCGGCGGAACTCCCGCTACATTTGTGGGAAAGCCTTTTTCATCCAACTGGAAAAGATGCTGATTCGCCCATACGTCGGCGCTGTCCATGGAGACGAAAATAGGAATATCTCCGATGATTTTAATTCCATTTGCATTAGCATATAATTTCAGTTCCCGCCATTGGCGGAAGAAGATAAACTGCAAAAATTTATAATATTCCACGTCGTCTGCAAGGGTTCGGAACAGCTCCTCCCGGAATTCCCGCGAGGGACGGCGGTATTCCTCCTTCCATTCCAGCCAGCCTCTGCCGCCGTGCACCTTTTTGCAGGCCATAAAAAGGGCGTAATCAAAAAGCCAGTGACGCTGCTCCAGGCAGAAAGCCTGAAAAGAATTGTCAAGCTCCCGGTCCTGTTCCTTTTTCTCCCGGAACCGCCGCCATGCCTGAAAAAGAATCTTTTCCTTCCATGGAATGATCCTGCCGTAATCCACATACTCCGGCTTAGTTTCCGGACAGTCTGCGAGCTCCTCTTCCTGTAAAAATCCCAGCCTGATAAGACGCTCCGGACTGATTAAAAGGGGCTGTCCCGCAAAAGCAGAAAAGCTCTGGTAAGGGGAGTCCCCGTATCCGGTGTGCGTAAGAGGAAGGATCTGCCAGAGGCTCTGTCCCGCCTCTCTAAGAAAATCCACAAATGCCAAGGCTTCATCGCCCAGGTCTCCGATTCCATAGGGAGACGGAAGGGAGGTGGGATGGAGAAGCACCCCGGAAAGTCGTTCGTGTTGGTTCATATCTTGTAGTCTCCTTAAATCGTAAATCTTCTTATTCAGTATACAACATTTTTGGAATTTTTCCTAGAGGTGTTGTGTATGATGTTAATAAGAATGTGGATAAGGGGACCATATGAAAAAAAGGGCTGCATTTATCATATCTATGCTGGCTGCATTTCTACTTCTTACAGCCTGTTCCGCTGGCAGAGATCATATGGAAAAGCTTAAGGATATTGAATTCACAGTTGTAAGTCCGACGGAGATTCCGGAGGAGCTTATGGATGCGATGACAGAAAATGAAAAGGAGGGCTTTCAGCTTACTTACGCAGATAAAGGATATCTTTATCTGGCTTATGGATATGGAGAGAGAGAAACCAGCGGTTATAGCGTGGAGGTGGAGGAGTGCTGTGAGACAGAGGATCTTATAAAGCTTAAGACGAATCTGCTGGGACCGTCTAAGGAGGAAAAGATTATAGAGAAAAGTACATACCCCTATGTTGTGGTGAAGATGGAATATATTGAAAAAAATGTTATATTCGAGTAGAGGAGGAGCGGACAATGGAATGTGAAAAGAGACAAATGGACGTATACAGACAAGGAAAGGTGACTACGGATCAGTTTTATATTGATGATGATTACAACGTGCCTGATACAAAAAACGACGTGAGAAATGTGATTTTGGGAGAGGGGAGCCTCCTTATAGAAGATATGAAGACAGTAGAAAACTATATACGCGTATCCGGAAGTCTGGCCTTTAAGGTACTGTATATTGCGGACGAGGAAGAGCTGCGCTTAGGCACCTTAGAAGGCAGGCTTCCTTTTGAGGAAATGGTTTATATGGAGGACACACAAGAAGGAAATCCTTTCCTTAAGGCAGCCCAGACAGACGTTACGGTTACCATGATTCATTCCCGGAAGCTTAACATCAAGGCGTTATGTGAGCTTCAGCTCTGTTCGGAGCAGAAGGAGACCCTTTCTCTTACCTCAGATATAGAGACAGAGTTTCCGCTGTATAAAAAATATAGAAAGGAGCAGATATTAAAGCTTCTGTCAATCAAAAAGGATACTTACCGCATCAAGGAGGAGGTTGCCATTGGAGGCACCAGAGAAAGTATAGGAAATCTGCTGTGGACAGAAGCCGTAAGCCGCAGGCTTGATACAAGGCTGTCCGGGGAGGAGCTGCTTCTTAACGGAGAGATTCTGATCTTCTGCCTCTACGAATCTCTGGACGGCAAAACGGACTGGGTAGAGCAGACAATTCCATATGAGGGACGTATGGAATGCTTCGGAGCAGGAGACCATATGTATCATCAAATTTATCCTGCCCTTACGGACGTCAGTATTGAGGCAAGAATGGATGAGGACGGGGAACTTCGTCTGCTTGGCGTTGAGGCAACCCTTGAGGCAAGAATACTTGTATTTGAGGAGGAAACAATCGATATTCTGGAGGATATGTATTCCCTTTCCTGTGAATGTGTTCCGAAAATACAGGAGCAGAGGGCTGAAAGGCTTCTTATGCAGAACCATTCCAAATGCAAGGTGTCAGAAAGGCTGTCCCTGCCGGAGATCAAGGACAGTATTCTGCAGGTATGCCACAGCAGCGCAAGGATTCAAACCGAGCATATGGAGCCGGAGGAGGGAGGCATTCGGATTGAGGGCGTGCTTCACATCTGTTTCCTGTATGTGAAAGCCGACGATACAGCCCCATTTGGCGTATGGCAGGGAATGGTTCCATTTTCCTATCTACTTGAAAGCAACGAGACGCAGGAGAATATGAACTATGACGTCACGTGCGCGGTAGAACAGCTTTCTGTCAGTCTTCTGGGAAGTGATGAGATAGAGGTGAAGGCGGTGCTGGCCTTCAACAGCTTCCTGCGGGGGTCTGTTGTTATAAGAAATATTGAGGAGGCAGAGTCAACGCCTATAGACATGGAAGAGCTTGAAAAACGTCCTGGTATCGTGGGATACATTGTAAAGGAAGGAGATGATCTCTGGAGTCTTGCAAAGAATTACAGCACCACCAAGGAAGGGATCATGGAAGTCAATGAACTGACTTCAGAAGACATAAAGCCAGGAGAAAAGCTGTTGATTTTTAAGGAAAATATGAGTATACTATAAATATATTGTATACAAGATACAGGATACAAAATGCAGAGCATAGAATACAGGGAGATAAGATATGGAGAGATTAGAGCTTAAGGCAATGGGAAAGATTAACCTGGGGCTGGATGTACTTGGGAGGAGAGAAAACGGCTATCATGATGTGCGGATGGTGATGCAGACCGTATATCTTTACGACCAGATTGCCATAACGAAAAAACGGACTCCCGGGATTGATGTGGAGACAAACCTGTTTTTTCTTCCGGTGAATGAGAGCAACCTTGCCTATCAGGCGGCAAGGCTTCTGATAGAGGAATTTGGAATAGAGGAAGGCGTCCGTATTGCCCTTGATAAGAGGATTCCGGTGTCGGCGGGAATGGCAGGCGGCAGCTCGGATGCGGCGGCAGTGCTCTATGGAATGAACAGAATGTTCGGGCTTGGGATTTCTGAGAGCGGGCTTTTGGAGCGGGGCGTAAGACTTGGCGCAGATGTTCCTTACTGTATTATGAGAGGGACGGTTCTGGCAGAAGGTATTGGTGAGAGGCTTACGCCGCTGGCCCAATGTCCAAGATGCTATGTGCTTCTTGCAAAGCCGTCCGTGAATGTATCCACCAGGCTGGTGTATGAGAGGCTTGACAGTCTTTCGTCCTATGCGCATCCAGATATTGACGGAATTATCGAGGGGTTAAACAGGCAGGATATCAAGCAGGTGGCAGGCTGCATGGGAAATGTGCTTGAGCGTGTGACGATTAAGGAATATCCGGTTATCGAGGAGATAAAGAGGGCCATGAAGGAGGGGGGGGCCTTAAACGCTATGATGAGCGGCAGCGGCCCCACTGTATTCGGCCTTTTTGAGGAGCGGGAAGCCGCAAGGTGGGCTGCAGACAGGATAAAAGAATTGAAATTGGCGAAGCAGGTGTATGTGACTACCATGCACCGGGCAAGGAGGAAATAAAGGATGGAACCACACTTTAATGTTACCATGAACGAATATTTGCCGCTTCGGGACGTTGTATTTAATACACTGAGGCAGGCGATCCTGCGGGGAGAACTGAAGCCGGGAGAACGGTTGATGGAGATTCAGCTTGCCAATAAGCTTGGAGTAAGCCGGACCCCCATCCGGGAGGCGATAAGGAAGCTTGAGCTTGAAGGTTTGGTGCTTATGATACCCAGAAAAGGCGCCGAGGTTGCCGAGATCAGGGAGAAAGGATTAAGAGACGTACTGGAGGTCAGAAAGGCGCTGGAGGAATTATCCGTACAGCTTGCCTGCGACAGGATTACACCGGAGCAGATCTCCGAGCTGGAAAAGGCTGCGGCAGAGTTTGGCAGAGCGTCAAAGTATGAGGATGTGACGGAAATCGCCCAGGCAGACGTGAAATTCCATGATGTTATCTATCAGGCGTCGGACAATCAGAGGCTGATGCAGCTTTTAAATAATCTGGGGGAGCAGATGTACAGGTATCGTGTGGAATATCTGAAAAATGCAGCTGTATTCGGGCAGCTTGTGGAGGAGCATGAAAAACTCATCCGGCATATAAAAAACCATGAAAAAGAAATGGCGGTTAAGATTATCTGCGAACATATTGACAATCAGGTGATAACCGTCAGCGATCGGATCCGCACCGGGAGAAAAAATCCGGAAAATGACATAAGATAAAGTATATTACGCGCTCTATATGTGCATACTCTGTAAAGCTAGAAATCCAGAGGAGGTACATAGAGATGATAAGAGAGAAGAATTTAAGAAAAAAGGATAGAAAAAGACATATTATCTGTGGTATAATCGGGATCTGCATAAGCAGTGTTCTGACAGGCGCGGTTATAAGAAACCGGGCCGAGGCTGTGGACAGAAAAACAGAAGAGATACAGGAAAGGCTGTCCGAGGAAGTATTCCGCTTTCATGTCCTTGCCAACAGCGACAGCGAGAAAGATCAGAAGGTAAAGCTTGCGGTACGGGACGCAGTCCTTGCATTTATGAAGGAGAGTATGGGAGAGGAGACGTCGGCCGGTGAAACAAAGGCGTGGACGGCGGCGCATCTTGAAGAGCTTGAAGAAACAGCCTGCCGGACGCTTCAGGAGGAGGGCTTTGCATATAAAGCAAAGGCTAAGCTTGTAAACGGATATTTTCCTGAAAAGCGGTATGGGGACATTCTATTTCCGGAAGGAAATTACGAGGGGCTCCGTATTGAGCTTGGGAAAGCCTCCGGGCATAACTGGTGGTGCGTACTGTACCCGAATCTTTGCTTTATGGATACAACCTGCGCCGTGGTAAGCGATGAGGGGAAGGAAGAGCTTAAGGAAGCGCTTGAGGAGGATGAGTACGAGATGATAACAACAGCCTCGGAATTTAAGATTAAATGGTTTTTCTTTGGAAACAGCGGGTTTGGGAAAGATACGAAAGAAGACAAGTAATATATGAGGAGACAGCTATGACCGAGTTTTTGGTAAAGCATTTTGTAAAGGATTATGAGGATGTGGAGAAGGTGTCCGTCCGGACGGCATATGGCGTGCTGTCCAGCGTGGTGGGCATCTTTTGTAATATCTTCTTATTTGTAACAAAAGGAATAATCGGCATTTTTCTTCACAGTATTTCCGTTACGGCGGATGCCTTTAACAACCTGTCTGACGCAGGCTCGTCTGTCATAGGGCTTGCAGGAGTAAAGATGGCGGGCAAGCCGGCGGACAGGGATCATCCTTTCGGACACGGAAGGATCGAATACATAGCGGCCCTTGTGGTAGCATTCCTTGTAATAGAGGTTGGATTTTCCTTTTTCAGGGACGCGTTAGGTAAGATACGGGAACCGGAGGCGCTTAAGTTTCAGGCGGCGCCGGTTTTGATTCTCATACTGTCTGTCTGCGTGAAGCTTTGGATGGGAATGTTTAACCGCAGGCTTGGAAGGCGTATTGATTCGAAAGTAATGCTTGCGACGGCGGCGGACGCCATGGGAGATGTGGTTACCACATCTGCAACGATCGTTTCACTTATTTTCTTTCAGGTGACAGGGATTAACATTGATGGTTTTGTAGGACTTGGCGTCGCTCTGGTGGTCATATGGGCGGGGATTGGCATTGCAAGGGATACGCTGGAGCCGTTGATTGGAAAACCGGTGGAGCCGGAAGAATATGAGAGGATTACAAAATTTGTAGAGCAATATGACGGAATCGAGGGAAGCCACGATCTGATCGTACATAATTACGGGCCGGGAAGGAATATGGCATCCATTCATGCGGAGGTGCCCAATGATGTGGATATTGAGGCGTCCCATGAGATCATCGATCGAATAGAGAGGGATGCCGGGAAGAAGCTTGGAATATTTTTGGTGATTCATATGGATCCAGTGGAGATGAAGGACGAACATGTATTGTCTGTAAAGAAGCAGGTGCTTAAGATTCTGGACGCTCTTGATCCGGCGGTCAGTATTCATGATTTTCGGATGGTGGACGGCGAGGAGCAGATTAACCTCATATTTGATATGGTTGTCCCATATGAGTATGACCATAAGAAACAAAACGATCTTCGTACATCACTGATGAAGCTTCTGAAAATCGCAGATGAAAGATATGAATGTGTAATTACAGTAGAGAGGAGCTATATAGGAGATGCAGCGGAGTAATCAGTATACCTTTGGCAGCAGAATCCGTTTCAGCGAGGTCGATCACACCATGCGGATCACCCTGCCGGGAATTGTAAATTATTTTCAGGATTGCAGTATTTTCCAGTCGGAAGGGCTTGGACGGGGCGTTGCATACCTGAAGGAGAAAAAAAGGGCATGGGTGCTGTCCTCCTGGCAGGTGGAGGTGGAGCGGTATCCAAAGCTTGGAGAGGAGATTAAGGTCAGCACATGGGCTACGGATTTCAAGGGGATGTTTGGGAGCCGTAACTTTTGTATGGAGGATGAAAGAGGAGGATATGCGGCCTTCGCCAATTCTCTGTGGGTGTACATGGACATAGAAAAGGGACGTCCTGCGAAGCCTTCGGAGGAGGAGACGGCAGTCTACGGTAAGGGCGCGCCTCTTGACATGGAATACGCCTCCCGCAAGATTCCGCTTCCGGAGGAAATGGTTCAATATCCGGGATTTCCGGTAAGGAAATCCTATATTGACACCAATGAGCATGTGAATAACTGCCAGTATGTGCAGATGGCGGCAGAGGCAGCGGATGAGGAGCGGGATATTCATGGGATTCGTGCGGAATACAAGCGGTCCGCAGTATGCGGCGACATAATTATTCCGGAGGTATATAGAGATACGAGGCGGACAGTCGTGAAGCTGGGAGACGAACAAGGCCGTCCCTACGCGGTGATTGAATTCAGATAAAAACGAGGAGAAAAGAATATGAGACTGACAGATGAATTAGGAAAAAGACGGATGCTCACCATAGTAAAAAAGGTAGACTTCGGCGTTTATCTGGGAACAAAGGAGGAGCGTGTGCTCCTTCCGAAAAAGGAAGTTCCGGCGGGAGCAGAGGCGGGGGATCCGGTGGAGGTATTCCTGTATAAGGACTCCGACGACCGCCTCATCGCTACGACCGCCGTACCCGGGATTACCCTCGGAGAGCTTGCGGTTCTAACGGTAAAGGACACGGGAAGAATCGGGGCGTTCCTTGACTGGGGACTTCCGAAGGACCTGCTTCTTCCCTTCAAGGAGCAGACGGCAAAGGTAAAGAAAGGCGATCAGGTACTGGTATCGCTGTATGTGGATAAGAGTGGGAGACTGTGCGCGACCATGAAGGTGTACGGGCTTCTCCGTACGGATGCTCCCTATAAAAAGGATGATACAGTAGAGGGTATTATCTATGATACCAGCGATAATTTCGGCGTATTTGTAGCAGTAGATAACTGTTACTCGGCGCTGATTCCAAAGCGGGAAGCATACGGAAAGCTGTGTGTTGGAGATAAGGTGCATGGAAGGGTGGTGAAGGTAAGAGAGGATGGAAAGCTTGATCTGAGCGTAAGGGAAAAGGCCTTCCTGCAGATGGACACAGACGCACAGATGATTATGGAAAAAATGAAGCAGAAGGGCGGAAAGCTTTTCTTTACGGATAAGGCGGAGCCGGAGCTTATAAAAAGAGAGCTTGGTTTGAGCAAAAGCGCATTTAAAAGGGCAGTTGGAAGGCTCTTAAAGGAACGTCGGATCAGAATCACAGAAAACAGCATTGAGATCCTGGAGAAGTAACAGACAATCCAGAAGATTTTAATATATAGATATTGACTATAAATAACCTGCATTTATTATGAAGTTCGATTTCAAAATAAATGCAGGTTATGCTAGTATGAGCATAGAAGAGAAGGAGGGCGTAAGAAGGGTGGAGACTATAGATGCGGCGATTCCCGTATGGAGGCCGGACGGCAGGCTTAAGGACTGTGTAGAAGGGCTTCTGTCCCAGGCTTTTCCGGTCAGGAGCATCACATTGATTCTCAGCGTAGAGGATCCTCAGGAGGAATGGGTCAGGCAGACGGAGGAGCTTCTAAAGCTTCCCGGAGTGCGGATTGAAAGGATACAGAAGCGAATGTTCAATCACGGCGGAACAAGAGCCCAATGGGCGGAAAAAAGCGATGCCGATATCCTGCTGTTCATGGTACAGGATGCAGTGCCGGCGGACAGACATCTGACGGAGAAGCTTGCAAAAGCCCTTCAGGACAGGCAGGCCGCCGTCGCATATGCAAGACACCTTCCGGACGGCAGATGCGACGCGGTAGAGGAATATGCCAGGTATTATACTTATCCTCCTGCAGGCAGAAGAAAGATATGGGCGGACGTCAGGCAGCAGGGAATATTCGGATGCTTTGCGTCCAATGTCTGCGCGGCGTACAGAAGAAGCTGGTATGAGAGGACAGGGGGCTTCGAGAAGAAGATACTCCTGAGTGAGGACAGCGTCTTTGCCGCAAGGGCAATGCAAAAGGGCGCCGCCGTGATATACCAGCCGGAGGCGCGGGTGATACATGCACACAGATTTTCCTTCAGGACGCAGTGGAGGAGAAACTTTGATATTGGCGTTGTACATAAGAGCTATGAGCCCCTTTTTGGAAGACTGAACCCGGAAAGGGCAGGTGCGGGGCTGCTTACGGGCACGGCCCGTTACCTGCTTAAGAGGAAACAGCTGCTAATGTTTCCGAAGCTGTTCTGTCTGGGATGTGTCAGGATGTTGGCATATCAGGCCGGAAAGCACTATGAGAGACTGCCGGGGCGTCTGGTAAAGAGCTGGTCGTTAAACAAGGAATACTGGAGGTAGAGGAATGGAAGAAGAAAGAAAAGAGGAACCGAAGACACAGGGCAGGAAAAAGGGAAAAAAACAGATCTATATTATGGGGGCCCTTCTTATTATAGCGGCGCTCATAGTCGTCATTGCGGCATATACCACGAACAAGTGGGACAAGGTGCAGAAGGCGGAGCTTGACGAAGAGGAGCTTGGCATCTCAGAAGAAATTGAAGAGGAATTGGGGGAGGACTATCTGAATGTGGCGCTGTTCGGCGTTAATATGAAGGCAGAGGACGACGAGCATGTGGACAGCGACGCAGTCTATGTAGTGAGCGTCAATTTAAGCACAAAGGAGCTTCAGCTGGTCTCCGTCTACGGAAACACAGTCCTTG
>CAOJQZ010000021.1 GCA_948441955.1 uncultured Lachnospiraceae bacterium
AAGAAAGATTGTGCTGTCGGATATGTCCATGTCATAGAGTTCCTTCATGTGGGATTCGATACCGCCGGTTGTCATGCCCTTTTGCATACATGAAAAGTATTTTTCCTCCATGTCCTGCGTCACGGTATTCTGGTATTTTTTTACCAGCTGGGGCTCATACTCGCCGTTACGGCCGCGGGGGATTGCAACATCCATGTCCGCCATAGCTGGTGTGCATGTTTTTTTGAATGGCCGTTCCGGCTGTTAGTGGTTTCCTTGTTCCGATAATCATACTTTGAGTAGCCAGACTCCTCATCCAGTTCTCCAGCCAGGACATCCTCCAAAATCACAGACATCATATCACGCATGACGGCATTCACATCCCTTCCGTTTTTAATGCTGATGTTATTCTCTTTGTGATAGCTGCGCATCATTTCCCTCATTGCCGCTTTTTGTGGACTTTCGTTTTTTCTTGCCATAATAAAACCTCCAAACTGTGTAATCTTATCTTACATCAGTTTGGAGGTTTACACAAACTTTGGGATACTCTCTGTTTTATTAGCTACAATGTGACGTTCTACAGCCTTCCGGGTATTTTTATTTTTCCGGATTATCATCAAAATAGAACGAGAGAACCGAATCTCCTTCACTGGTGAAGGTTATTTCGCTTGAAGGCCCATACTCTGTTTCTGTACTCCAGCTTAGCCCAATATCTCCAAAAATTTTTTCATAATCCTCCCAGCCCATGTTTTCACATTCCTGTACAGCCTTTGTAAACAATCCCTCCTGTAGATAGGCGCGAACAGCCTCTTCTTCAATGTTCTCCGGAGCTTTCTCCACCTTTTGACCTGCTTTCCAGATTGTCATCTTATCTTTCTTCGTTTTCCCATAAACACTGATATCCGCACAGCTCTGAGTAATGGTTCTGCTTTCCCCGTTTTCTTCCGTAACTGTACCCTGCCGCTCTAAAGTGAATATCACTTTCGCCTGTCTTCTTCTTATTGTATTCCACTCCCAGAAAGGAACTTCTCTGAAACGAAGCTCTTTCTCGGCTTCTGTTGTACTCTTTCCTCTTTCCTCCTGGGGTATAACCCAGTCTGCCATCTCTGTTATACCAAACTCCTTATCCGATTCCAATGCGCAATAAATATCGCCGTTTTTTAGCTGGTAAAGTTCTGTCACATGAAAATTTTCCGAAGGCAATGTATAAATCATTCCTGCAATTCCCGTATAGCCCTCGATCTTCCGGCCGCAGATATCATTTACCGTGATCACTGCAAAGCATATGAATACAACTATAATGCCGAAAATCACTGCGGTCTTATAAGTCATTCTTTTTTTAAGCTTCTTCATTACTCGAATTGCCGCGCCCTCCTGTTCTTCTTCAGAAGACTCCTGCACTTTTTCAATTTCCGGAAGAGATTTCCTGACATTTTCATACAGACGCATGCATTCCTCGCAGCCCCGGATATGTTCCTCTACCATATGCCTGCTCTCTTCTCTCAGCACATCATCCTCGTATAATACCAGAAGATCCTGTACTACTGCACATTCCTTCTTCATTTAGGACACCTCCTTTATCATTTCCTGAATTTTTAATTTTGCCCGGTGGTAATTCACCCGCGCCCAGCCTTCCCCGTATCCGAAAATTTCACCAATCTCCTTGTAGGATAGTTCACCCAGAATTCTCAAGGTAAAAACCTCTTTATAAGGCTCATCCAGCAAATGCAGTACCTTATAAATCGACAGCGCCTGCTCCTTTTTCATACACCGCATTTCAGGACTGTTTTCCGCCTGCCCTGGTTCTTCCTTATCTTCATGAAATCTCTCAGGTTCCAGCTCCCTGGAGTCTAGATGCTTCTGCTTTTTTGCCCAGGACAGATAGGCATTTTTGCCGATCTGACAGAGCCAGGATTTAAGCTGGCATTCTCCTTTGAATCTGTGTATGTTCGCCAGAGCTCTGTAAAAGGTTTCCTGTGTCAATTCTTCCGCAAGCTCCGGATTGCTGCTCATTGACAACAGGAAGTAATACACATCCCGATAATACTGCTTGTATACATCCTCAAACTTCATGCATCCCGCCTCCTTTCTACATCAAGTAGACTCTCTTCCCGGGATTTTGTTACAGATATCAGAAAAATTTCTTTGTGTTTTTTAAGTTCCTGTCAACTGACAACAGCCGTTCCATCTTTCTGATAACAGAAAAATAACTGATAACCAATATGATCACAGCTCCTGTCCATGCCATAACTTCCGCATAAAAAATCCCTTTTTCCCCAATGAACATTGGAAGAAATATGGCCGTTGCCGCCCGCATAACAAACTCCGCAATTCCAGATGCCAGCGGCAAAATTGTGTTTCCCATTCCCTGAATTGCAGAGCGTGTAATATGAAGCGTATAAAGGACAGGAAGACAAACACTCATAACCGTCAAGTAATAGTAGGCAATCTGCAAAGTCTGACGGAATTCCTCCGGCGTTCCCGAAATAAACCATCCGAGAATCATCTTACCGCAAAGAAGCATAACTGCTGCAATAATCAGAGAAGTAAACAGCGCAATTACAATTGCTGCTTTTACTCCCTTTCGTATACGCTCTGTCTTTCCGGCCCCCAAATTCTGTCCTGCATAAGTAACCATAGCGTAACCATAAGAAGTAGCGGCAACTTCCAGCACGCCATACAGCTTATTCGTTGCCGTAAATCCGGCAATAAAAATCACCCCAAAACCATTGACAACAAACTGCACGATCATTCCTCCCACCGAAATAATCGCATTCTGAAAGGCCAATGGAAATCCCAGCAGAAAAAGCCGTAAAGAGAGATGTCTTTCCGGCAGCCCGAAATCCCCGGCAGAAAATTTCAAAATATCTATTTTCTTCATATGATACAGGCAGAACATACTGGAGACAAGCTGCGCAATTAATGTAGCTGATGCCGCGCCTGCAATCCCCCACTTAAAAATCAGCACAAAAATAAGATCCAGAATAATATTGGTAACTGCCGCTACAATCATAGCATGAAGAGGCGTCCTTCCGTCCCCTAATGAACGAAGGACAACAGCCAGAAAATTGTATGCCATCACAATCGGAACCCCTATAAACATAATCCGCAGATATAAGAGCGCATTTCCCAGAATCTCCTGCGGCGTCTGAAGAAAGGTTAAAATCGGGCACGCCAGAAGCTGTCCGATAACAAGAAGAAATATGGCGGAGAAAAAAGAAAGGGCCGCAGAATTACTCACACATTTTCGTAAAGCCACATATCTTTTTGCGCCAAATTCCTGCGCCATCAAAATTCCAAAGCCCTGCGTAAAGCCCTGGATGATGCCAAGCATCATCCAGTTCAGCCAGTCTGCAGCGCCAAGAGCCGCAAGGGCCCCTACACCAAGAGCCTTTCCTACTACCATAGTATCCACTACTGTATAAAGCTGCTGGAACACATTGCCTACCATCAAAGGCAATGCAAAAGAAAAAATAAGAGAAGCAGAACGCCCCTCCGTCATATTTTTAATATGTGACGCCAATTTAAAATCCTCCCTATATCATCACTTTGAAAGCACAGTCTAAGGAGGTTACTTACAGTAACGATAAGCCATTTCCTGTGCATTATTATAAACAGTAACTCCTAATATCTTAATTTCTAACCCATCATAATAGACTTGCTCGCTTAATGTCTTTTCATCCAAGCCCATATACGCGTGCCAGTGAATCACCTGGTACAAAGCAGCATGGTATTCTACCGAACCCCCGTCTTTTATATACCGGATTTCCGGCCACAATAAAGCAGCTAAAAGGATACTGATAACCACTACCCTTAATATCTTTTTTTTCATATGCTTTTCCCCATGCCCTTTTCACTCTGTTAAAAACTTTAAATTTTCCATTTGGATATATTCTATATCAACGATATCATAGATTGGTATATGCGTCCCATCTGTCAGAACCACAGCCCTTTTGTACTCATCAATCCTTTTCACCTGTCCGGCTGCCGTAGTATAAGAACCCCCTTTTTTCTTGGAATCCGGGGTAAAATAAGTGAGTAAAATGTCAGGCCTCTCATCCAGATGCTTCTCCAGATACTTAAGCTGCATGTCTAATGCTGCTAAGATATCCTCATTAAGCTCTGCCCTTTCATCTGTCAGGCGGGCTGTCTCCCTCACTGCCTCGTGATGTCCTGTCAGAGCTGCAAAGGGCGCAAACTGGAACGCCCTGTCTGACAGGGGCATCTGGGGATGTGTTTTCGATACATGATGGGGAAGGTCTATAATATCATCATATTTATGCATATCCCTGCAATTCATAATACTTTTCATCCTTTCCACAGAGCCTTATTTTTTCGTTCCTATGCAGCGAGTCACAATCTCTATAATTAGAAAACCAAAAGCCACGGCAAGACATATTTCGGCCAATGCGACAGCCTGACCGGAAGCCAGGTCATAATCTGCCTGAACAAACCCATGCATCATATAAAACAGGCTTGCCCCGGGAATAACCGGCATAATTGACGTTGTTAGAAATATGGTTGCCGGCGCCCGGTGAACCCTTGACATTAAGTACGCGTAAGCCGCCACAAAAGCTGCACCGGCCATAACTGCCATAAAATCATTTCCATGAAAATACTGCACTATCAGGTAAAAGGCCCAGTTAAAGAAACCTCCGATTCCGGCATAGACGGACTGCTTCACGGCTGCTTTAAACACAAGGGCAAAGCCCATGCTGGCCACACCGCAGGAAATAAGCTGTACCGCAATGCTGGGGGCAATATACATTTCATACATATCCCCTTTAAAGAGCATCATTGCAAGTCCTGTCCCGCAGGCAATGGCAACAGCCCCCAGACAGGAGTTTGTAATATTTAAAATTCCTGACAGATACGCCCGGTTTACCATATCCCGTATTCCGTTGGCGACCCCCAAACCGCTTATGAGCACCATGTTAAGTCCTAATATAATCCGGTCAGGATGATGTCCCAGACCAATCCTTGCCGCCAAAAATACAACCGCCCCGGAAAGAAATGCCAGCACCAGATTATAAACCACAAGATGATGCTCCCGCTTATCAAGAATACTTCCGAAAAACACCTCCACCGCCGCACAGATAACAATTCCCACCGCAGTATCCAGCCAGTCGCATCCAAAGTACACGCCAAAGCCCACGCCGCCTAAAATGGCCGCCACATACTTTAAATACTTCGGCTGGGGCCTGCGGTTTAAAACCTCTTCATAGTTTTCATGTATTTGCTCTATGGACGGTGTATTTTTGCAGATATACCGAGATAGATTGTTGAGGTAATCCAGCCGGTCATAGTTAAATTCAATCTTGTGTATTCTTCGTATCTGAGTCATAAAATGACCGTTCTTTGGCTTAATCGTGGCCTGTATGTTACTTTGTATAGCAAAAACACTGCACTGTTCCAGATCATAGCTCTCCAGCATCCGGTACATACTGTCCTCCGCCCTGTCTGTCTCCGCGCCGCTTTTAATCATATCCTTTCCGATATTCAGTATTTCATTTAATAACAATTCATAATTCATGCCTTGTGCCCGCCAATCTGCCTGTTTCGGGATGCAGCTGTCGCACCCTCCACCAGATTTGTTCCTTTCAAAATCGCATTTTTTCCATATTTCTTTTTAATATCCAGCATTGCCTGCTGAAGCCTGCGCTCCTTTTCCCGAGCAGCTTCCTCCCTCTGCTTACGCTCTTCCCCCTCACTGTAATCCGTAAACAAATCCAGCTGTTCAAAAACAGGCCCCCGCAATACAGAAGCTTCCTCTACAACATGATTCGCCCCTATGGTAATTCTCCGCACAAGAAAGCTTCTGTTAATAATCTTATCATATAATTCCAGCGTTGTCCTTACAATCTGCCGGGACGAGGAGGTAGGCTTCTCAAGATTCGCGGTTCCATGGGCATGCTTTGGGATTTTCCTCCCGTAACGATCAATTTTAATTTCTACCTGATTTTCCAGGCCAATCAGATTTTCTATATCATATCCCACTGTAAGAACAATCTGATCCGTTACCAGACGACGTTCAAATAAATCCAAGCTGATCATCTCCGCCATTTCCCGCACGACAATCCTTGCATTTTCAGCCGTATAGGGACAATGAAGGACCTGACCGGAGCAGATACTGTTGGTTTCCGGCTTATAGGCCTTTATATCCTTCATCGTACAGGGCTCAAATCCCCATGCATGATCAATCAAAAGCTCTGCATTAATACCGAATAGTTTGTACAGCAAATCCTCATTGTAATAGTCTTCCGGTTTTCCTACTGAACACCGCGCAATATCTCCCATTGTAAACAGCCCGTGCTCTGCAAGTTTTTTCCCATATCCTTTTCCCACACGCCAAAAATCCGTAACAGGCTGATGCCCCCATAAAATCCGGCGGTAGCTTTTTTCATTCAGAGAAGCAATCCGTACGCCGTTCTTGTCCGGCGGAATATGCTTTGCCACAATATCCATCGCTGCTTTGCACAAATAAAGATTCGTACCGATCCCTGCCGTGGCAGTAATCCCCGTATTCTCTCGAATGTCCTCTATGATTTTTCCCGTAAGCTCTCTGGCAGACATCTTATAGGTATTCAGGTAATGGGTAACATCCATCATTATCTCATCAATAGAATACACATGACAGTCCTCCGGCGCAACATATTTCAGATAGATTTCATAAATTTTTGTGCTGTATTCGATATAGCGGGCCATCCTGGGCGGTGCGACAATATAATCAAGAGCTTTCCCGGGAGATGTTTTAAGCTCCAGATCATCACAGGAAGATCCCTCAAATTTTCCACCCGGCGCCATACCAAGTCTTTTTGCATTTACCTCTTTCACCCGCTGTACAACCTCAAAAAGCCTTGCCCTACCGGAAATTCCGTAGGATTTTAACGTGGGCGACACGGCAAGACAGATGGTCTTTTCCGTACGGCTTAAATCAGCCACAACAAGATTCGTGGTCATAGGATCAAGCCCACGTTCCATACATTCTACAGAGGCATAGAAGGATTTTAAATCAATTGCGATATATGTGGGGTTTTCCTGTGTCATAAGGTTCACCTCGTCAAAAAAATTAACTCAAAAAAACAAACGTCCGTTCTTTTATATTATATCAGAACCTACGTTTGTTTTCAATGGGATAATATTTACAATTAAGATTTTCTAATAGTGGTATCTATACCGGTACTTCAAAAACATCCAGACAGACAGCCCAAGAGCCATAAGCTCCGCTGCCGGCGTTGCAAGCCAGATTCCTGTTATTCCAAATATCCTTGGCAGTACCAGCATAGCCGCCGCCATAAACACAAAGGATCTTGAAAACGCAAGAACCGCCGATACCGCCCCGTTAGAGAGGGCCGTAAACATTCCGCTGGCAAAGATATTAAATCCGATAAAAAACAGCGCTGCCGTACAAATCTGATTTCCTGTCACCGCCAGATCATATACCGGATTGTCCGGTCTTGCAAATACAGACACAAGGGGCTTTGTCAGGAAAAAAGAAACTGCCACTGTAAAAAGCGAAATACATGCAATAATTTTCAGACTGTCAAAAATCAGCTTTCTAAGCTTCTCATGATTTCTTTCCCCATAATAAAAGCTGATCATCGGAGCTGTCCCATAGGAATATCCTGTATAAAGAGAGCTTGCAAACATCAGGACATACATAATAATCGTAACCGCGGCAACCCCGTTTTCCCCTGCAAACTTAAGCATGGTCCAGTTGAACATCAGCGTAATAATCCCTGTCACAAGTGTCGCTGCCATCTCAGAGCACCCGTTTAGAGCGGCATTTTTTAACACTTTTAGTCGAAACACCGGCTTTTTGAAATGCAGGAGACTTCCCTTTTTGCTGAACACAAATAACCCGGCCGCTGCTGTTACAGAATATCCAAGTCCTGTTGCCACTGCGGCGCCGCCGATTCCCATATGGAAAACAGCAATAAGTACATAGTCAAGGACCATATTTAAGATGCCGCCTGTCACAGAGCATATAAGAGAAAGAGCAGCTCTTTCACTGGCAATCATATATAATGTAAAATTATTCATCAGCAGAATCGGTACCGTAAATATAAGATAACGGCCTAAATATTCCATACAGTACTGCACTGTCCCCGCTGATAATTTCATGAATCCAAAAAACTGCTCCATAAGCAGGCTTCCCATGCCCCACATAAAAAATCCTACGGCAATGTTTACAAGAATCAGAAACGTAAAGTCCTCTCTTGCCTCCTCATCCTTCCCTTCTCCCATTTTTTTCATAATCACCGCACTGCCTCCTGTGGCAAGCATAGTGGAAACTGCCGTTACAAGCTGGATAACAGGCGCCGTCAGGTTGACGGCAGACAAGGCTTCCGTCCCGATAAGATTGGACACAAACAGTCCGTCAACCATTGTATAAAAGGACATAAACACTGTCATAGCAATGGTTGGGACTGCAAATTTCAAAATATTTTTCAAAGTCACAGGCTTTTCATACACATTTACATCTTCCATCTGTAGTTCTCCTTGTTTTTGTTTACTGTATATAGTATCATAGATCGTACAGTAACTGTATGGTCAAGGAGAATCTTAAAAATGGACGAAAAAAATAAGCTGCTAACTATCGGTCAGTTTGCAGCTATCCACGGAATTAACAAAAAAACATTGATGTGGTACGACGAAATTGATCTCTTTAAACCTGCCGTCATCCACCCGGAAAACGGCTACCGTTTTTACAGCTACCGCCAAAGCTCCATTCTGGAAACTATTCTCCTTCTGCGGGAGCTTGACGTACCCATAGCGGAGATACAGGAATTTATGAAAAACCGTTCTGCTCTGGGATTTAAGCATCTTCTTAAGGAACGTATTAAAGAATTAGACAGCAAAATCCAGCACCTGAAATCAATCCGGGAAAGCCTCCGGACCCAGCATGAGAACATGGTTACCCTTCTTACAATGGATTTGTCTGAAATACGCGTGACAGAGAAGGAGGAACGCTGTCTTATTACATTAGAAATTGATGAAAATACGGCCTTTGACCGGCAGGTGGAAATGATTACTGCTGAAACAAAGAAATACGGCCTCCGCCGGTTTCACGACGCTGTCTATGGCACAATGATTCATACCCGCTGCTTGTACAAAGAAGAGTTCGGCCAGTATTCCCGGCTTTTTATTGCTCTTCCCTTTCCGGCAGAAAAGCATCAGACTCTAAAGAAGCATCCAGGCTCCCAAGACGGCAGGCTCCACATACAGCCCGGCGGACTGTATCTGCAGGCCTTTCATAAAGGGAGCTTTGACGGCATCCCAGCAAAGTATAAGGAAATGCTTGCCTATGCAAAAAACCACGGGCTTAGATTTACCGGTTTCTCCTATGAAACAGGAATGAACGAAGCGGTCATTGACCATGAAAATGATTACATTACACAAATTGAAATTCCGGTTATACAGACTATCCTTTTGCCGCTTTGGAAAGAAGGATCCCGAAAATAATAATAGGAACAAATGTAAGAGCAAGACTAACCGGCAGAAACCATACTCCTATATTTCTTCCTGTGGCAGGCCAGATGCTTAAATAAGAAAAAACCAACACAAGTACGAGCTTCATGGTTACAATCATATTTTTCAGTACGCTGTACACTTTTCCTGCATTTGCTCTTGTAACTGCGACGCTCGTATTCCACCAGGCAGGCCGCCGTTCTAGAAAACCTATAAACTGATACATAAGAAGCATCGCTGCCGGACAAAGCCAGATTGTATAACGGCTGCCGTAGCCGTCGATTTCCCCCGCACCGTTGTAGTGCACAGGCATCCTGTCCGGCAGCCGGTTCCAGATAAGGAGGAGATATAAAATGGTTCCTGCCTGCATAAGAATACATATATATTTTGCTAATTTATGAAACCTTGTTGCCGGAATTTCTATTTCCTTAGAATAACCAGTCATAAACAGCTCCTTTCTTAATTGCATCTCCCTCTATTCATGGCCGCTTCCGTGGTGATGCCTTTTCCGGCATGGCGCCGCCCCGGCATCGCTCCCATTACCGCAGCCGGTTCCGGTTCCATTACCGCTGCCATTCCCATTACGGCTGCCGTTCCCATTTCCTCCAGTTCCGCCTTCATTTTCATTCGTATCATTTTGAGGCGTTTCCACGCTTTCCCCATCACTTCCGCCGCCTCTTTCATATTCCCGAATAAGCTCCCTTATCTGCGCCATACTCATATCCTTACAGTCCTCCGCCGTAACCGTACTGTCATACTCAAGAAGCTTAAGATAAGCATTATATTTTCCAAAGGACAGCCCGCACTCATGGGCTTCTGATATCGTCCCGATATCTGCCCGGGCGTTATGGCAGCCCTGCCCCATATGTCCGGCGCAGCGCCTTACTCCTGTGTCAAGAGCTCTTTCACGGTTCTCCTCTGCCGCCACAGTAAGAACCACCTCTGACGGGCCGGAAAGATATGCGCGCATGCCTTCACACTCTACAACCTCGTGGATTGCCTCTGTATATTTTTTACCTTTTAAAGACAGGCCGTTTAAAATCTCTTCGCCTTCCAGATTATAGGCCGCCGCATATACAACCCTGTCAAAACGGTTAAGCGCCAGCTCAATGGAAGGGTTTACGTCAATACTCACATAAGAAACCGGCCGCTGCACCCAGAAATAGCCGGCCGCTCCCATCACAAACATAAGTACTGCACATGCAAACGAAGCCGCAAGCCGCAAGCCTGGACGGCGGCGTCTGGGACAAAGATTTTCCTTATACTTTTCATTTAAAAACTTCTTTGTAGTTTCCTTAAGGTCTTTATCAGCCTTAATACAGTCAAACGCATCCTGTACCCTATTCGTCAAATCCATCGCCTCCCAGCCTTTCCTTTAACATCTCCCGCCCTCTCGACAGCAGCGAGTAAACCGTATTTTCCTTTTTTCCGATAATTCCTCCAACTTCAGCGGCCGAATATCCTTCATAATAATGCAGATAAATTGCATCCTTATATTTTACCGGGAGAGACAATACTGCCTCTAAAACCTCTCCGTGACTTTCACGTTCCTCTGCTTCCATCTCATTTAATACTTCTAAGGAGACAACACTATGTCTGAAGAAACTTCTAAGATAATCCCTGCAGGCATTAATGGCTACACGGAGCAGCCATGCTTTCTCATGCTCCCGGCTGCTAAACACTTCATCGTGAAGCATATATTTTAAAAAGACATTCTGGAATACATCCTCAGTATCTGCCTGATTTTTCAGATGATAAAAGCAGACTCTTTTTATCATATCTGCATATTCCTCCAACGCATGATTAATCTGCGCTTCACTCTGCATCCGCTCTGCCACCTCCCTGCCGGTTACATTGTTTTAAACATATATAAGGCAGCGGCCTTTATCAGCCTCTGCCTGTAAGGAAAATTATTTACCAGTTACATCCTCTTCCGTGTCCGCCGCCGTGATGGCCTCCGCCATAACCGCCGCCGTTCCCATAACCGCCGCAATAGCCGTTTCCATTGCCATAACCGCCGCCGTTCTGCCAATTATCGCATACGCCGTTATTATCTGCGTCCACATAGTTGCCGCCATAGCCGCCGTTCTGCCAATTATCACATACACCGTCATTATCTGCGTCCACGTAGCCGCCGTAGCCGTTTCCGTAACCATAGCCGTAGTCATCATATACAGCTACACTTGGGGCATAGCTGTCATTGCCCGCATCATTCGAAACTTCTGTATAGCTGTCGCTTACAACCGTATCTGCCACAGCTGCATAAGTGTCATTCACCGAATTATTGGCTGTTTCTACATAATTACGGCAATATTCAGCCCAATTTCCACAAATTAAATTGCCGTTTCCGATGGTGCAGTGCATTGCCGTCACACACGCCGCCGGATTCATATGATGCCTTATTATCCTGCCTCCTCCTGAAAAATCAGCTGCAAATACTGATGTTCCTATTGCCAGCGACAGCACGCCTGCCACTGCCAGTACTCTTAATTTTTTCATTGCTTATAACCTCCCAGCAAGTTATTTATTTTTCTTTTCACTTATAATACGCTCAGAAATAAAAAATCCTTGCATGATTTTTAAAAAATTTCAATTTTTTATCTGACTTTATGCTAACATACAATCCACCTTTACGGCAACAGTAAAATTAAGAAAACTTATTTGTCACTTTTCCGCCATTTTTTACATCTAACTTGATTCACATTTATCTGAATTCCTTTTACCGGATTGCCAGAAGCAGGCTGTTTAATGACGAAGATGCAGCAGACGCCATTCAGGAAACTCTTCTGACCGGTTGGGAAAAACGGGAGGATTTAAAAGAGCCAAAGTATTTTAAAACCTGGATGATACGGATTCTGATTAATAAATGCAATGAAATTCTTCGGAAAAAACGGCCCTCGGAAAGTCTGGAAAATATTCCGGAGCCCCTTGCAGAAAATATGGAGGAAAATATTATGTTCAAGGCAATGCTCGGAAACCTCACCGAAGCAAACCGGATGGTTATGGCCCTGTATTATGGCGACAGCTATACCATCCGTGAGATTTCCCAAATTTTAGAAATATCAGAAGATGCGGTAAAGCAACGTCTTGTAAGAGGACGAAAGGAGGTATTAAAAACATATGAAAACGAGTAAGCAAAAGCAGGAACAAAAAATACGTACCATTTACAAAAATACACAGACACCTGATGTCGTAACGAACCGGATAGAAGAAACATTAAATTTTTTAAAGCAGCAAGAGGCTGCACATCCTAACCTTTACAGAAAGGAAAGGCGGAGGAAATCAATGTCTTTTAGAAAAGCCGCCGTTCTTGCGGCAGCCGCAATCTTATGTATCAGCGGAACCGTATTTGCCGCTGAACGTATCTATAAGATGTAGCTTAAAAAAGAAAAGGAATATCAGGCAAGCCTTCAGATTACCTCTGAAAAACCACTCCCGGAGAAGGTTGCAGAGGTTGAGATAAAAGTAAATTATATTCCCGAGGGTTTCGTATTAGATTCTGAAAAATGGGAGTATCAGTATACAAACCCTGAACAGGACGATGCCGGATATTATATAGAAGAGCCTGTACTGGCTGACCAGGCTGATCCACTGACCGTATCCTTTGTAAAAAATTCCGAGGCTCTTACCATAAACGGACATGATGCTGTTTATATCTGTAATACTTACACAACAGACACCGACTGGAAAAGTGAGACCCTCTTTATCCTTTATGAGGATGTAAACCGTATACTCTCTGTAAATGCCTGGGGTCATGCAGATAAAAATGAACTGTTAAAAATGGCGGCAGGTATTACGCTTACCCCTACCGGAAATATGACAGCATCAAAAGACATCCGCCGCTGGAGCGATGTAATTAACTCTGAAAAGGAAGCGGAAAAAGACGGAACTGATTCTGAAGAGGACGACTACTACTTCACGGAAGCAAGCAGGGAACAAATGGCTAATGTACATCAAATCGGCGACAGATTCAAAGTCCATAGTTTTTTAGACGATGAAGACATGACTGAAATAGAGCTGGAGGCCTCTGTTACAGATATACAGACGGCAGACGACTTATCACTTTTAACAAGGGAAGAGAAAATTCCTGATTCCATGAAGGAGCTGGCCGGACCGGATGGAAAGCTTATCTCCGATACTCTGAATTATATTAAATTGGGTGACGGAGCAGACACAATGGATGAAATCGTACGCACAGAAGAAACTGCAGTAAAGCTGGTGTACGCTGCCGTAGAATTCACAAATCTTGGCAGGGAAACGGTGCATGATGCTTATTATCACGTTTCTCTCATGCCGATTGTCAAGGAAGGGGATACCTATAAAATTTTCAGCCGTACAGACGACACCTGCGATTATGTGGAAAACGCACATTCCGGCGTAACGCATGAAATGTCCTATGCCGATGTTTCCGGCGGACACCATAATAATAACTATATCCCGGAGATAAAGCCCGGAGAAAGCGTAACCGTACATTTTGCCTGGGCAGTTAATGCAGACGAACTGGACAAGCTGTATCTAAGCTTCAGCGGAGATCAGCTCTTTACGGAAAACGGACTGAAAACCGGATATGTAAGAGCCGGTATAAACTAGTCCTATCTGTACGGATTTTGTTAGAAATTTACATTTAAACGCCATCGCATAAGCAGTAGTTTTATGGTATACTTACCGATAAAGCTATACCATTTAGCAAAACTCTCTTTATACCAGATGAAAGGAAAGAACGTATGAATATTCGAAAACCGGACATGTCTGACCTTGACAGCATTCTCCATATCTATGCTTATGCGCGGCAGCAAATGAAGAAAAATGGAAATCCGACTCAGTGGGGAAATGATAAACCTGACCCGGAAACCATAATCCAGGATATCAAAGGGGAAAACAATTATATAATCGAAGATGCTGGAAGAATCTGCGGGGTCTTTGCACTTTTATTTGGAGAAGATCCCACCTATCAAATAATCGAAGGAAAATGGCTGAATGACAAACCTTATGGAGCAGTCCACAGAGTAGCCAGTGACGGCTCTGTAAAAGGAATTCTAAAGGAATGTCTGGATTTTTGCGAAAAGCGGGCTGGAAATATCCGTATAGACACTCATGCAGATAATACAATTATGCAGCATCTTCTTGAAAAATACGGATATACAGAATGCGGAATTATCTATGCCGAAGATAATACTCCCCGAATTGCATATCAAAAATACACGGCAACAGATGAAGAACAGATCAATGTACATTAGGGACAGGGTAAAATGAATTTGGGACATAGTATTTTTAAAAATACTACGTCCCAAATTTACAAATTTAATTATTCTTCTCCATACAGAGTTACAAGCTTCTTGAGATATGCGTATCTCTCCATAGCCTCTTCTTCATTCTTAGTGAAGAGTTTTGCTGCCTTTTCCGGATTTGCTCTCTTCAGTGCATTGTACCGAACCTCTCCGTCAAGGAATTCCTGGTAATCTCCCGTCGGCTCCTTGCTGTCAAGTGTGAACTTGGCACCCTCTGCTGCAGGGTTAAAGCGGAAGTTATTCCAGTATCCGCATTTAACTGCTAATTCTTCCTCTGTCTGAGCCTTGCTCATACCCTTCTTAATACCATGGTTGATACATGGAGCGTAAGCGATAATGAGCGACGGTCCCGGATATGCCTCTGCCTCTGCAATTGCCTTTACAGTCTGGTTGAAGTCAGCACCCATTGCAATCTGTGCAACGTACACGTAGCCGTAGCTCATTGCAATTCCTGCAAGGTCTTTCTTCTTCGTCTCTTTTCCTCCTGCCGCAAACTGTGCGGTAGCGCCTGTCTTTGTAGCCTTGGAGGACTGTCCGCCTGTGTTGGAGTAAACCTCGGTATCGAATACCATAACGTTGATATCCTCACCGCTTGCCAATACATGGTCAACACCGCCGAAGCCGATATCGTAAGCCCATCCGTCGCCGCCGAATACCCACTGAGACTTCTTAGCAAGGAAATCTTTGTTTTTAACAATATCCTTGCAGACATCGCAATCAATTCCTTCTAATGCCGCAACTAATTTATCTGAAGCATCCCCATTGGATACGCCGCAGTTAAAGGTATCAAGATATTCCTTGCAGGCTGCTTTCACTTCCTCGGAAGCCTTGTCAGATCCTGCAATCTCTTCTACCTGTGCTTTTAATCTCTTCCTGATTGCCTTCTGTGCCAATAACATACCATAACCAAACTCTGCATTATCCTCAAATAAGGAGTTTGACCATGCCGGTCCTTTTCCTTCCGGTGTTACCGTATAAGGTGTGGACGGTGAGGAGTTACCCCAGATAGAGGAGCATCCTGTTGCGTTTGCAATATACATTCTGTCACCGAACAGCTGTGTGATAAGCTTCGCATACGGAGTCTCGCCGCAGCCTGCACATGCGCCTGAGAACTCGAGGAGCGGCTGCTTGAACTGGCTTCCTTTCACAGTCTCTGGTTTGAACTTCGCTACAACCTCTGGCTTAACCGGAATCTCTCTTCCGAAGTCAAATGCTGCCTGTGAGCCAATGTTCTCTTCCATGTTCTTCATAACAAGAGCCTTCTCGCCCTTCTTTCCAGGACATACATTCGCACAGGAACCGCATCCTGTACAGTCAAGGGCAGATACTGTCATAGTAAACTTCATGCCTGGCATACCAATCATATCGATTGCCTTTGTTCCTTCCGGAGCCTTAGAAAGCTCGTCCTCTGTAAGAGCAATTGGACGGATAACTGCATGAGGACATACATATGCACAGCGGTTACACTGGATACAGTTCTCCGGAACCCATACCGGGATATCTACTGCGATACCGCGCTTCTCAAATGCAGAGGAGCCGGACGGAGTAGAACCGTCCACATATTCATTAAATGCAGATACCGGAAGTGTGTTGCCCTCTTGTGCATTAACCTTTGTCTGTACATTCTTTACGAAATTAACAACGTCTTCTCTTCCGCCTTTTACCTCTGGTGAGAATAAGCCCTCATCCTCACAGGATTTCCAGGAATCTGGAACAACAACCTCTACTACCTGCTTAGCGCCGGCTTCAATAGCATCATAGTTCATCTGAACGATCTTATCGCCTTTTCTTCCATAGGTAGCCTTTGCCGCCGCCTTCATAAGCTCGATTGCTTCCTCTTCCGGAATAATGGCCGCCAGCTTGAAGAATGCAGACTGAAGGACTGTATTGATACGTCCGCCAAGACCGATTTCTTTACCAATCTTAATACCGTCAATGGTGTAGAACTTAATATTGTGGTCTGCGATAAACGCTTTCACCTGTCCCGGTAAATGCTTCTCAAGACCCTCCATATCCCACGGGCAGTTCAAAAGGAAGGTACCTCCGTCAACAAGCTCCTGTACCATATTATATTTATCAACATAAGAAGGATTATGACATGCTACAAAGTCTGCCTTGCGGATCAGGTAAGTAGACTTAATCGGCTTCTTACCGAAACGAAGATGGGACATGGTAACACCGCCGGACTTCTTGGAGTCATAGTCAAAATAAGCCTGTGCATACATGTCTGTGTTGTCACCGATAATCTTAATGGAGTTTTTGTTAGCTCCAACAGTACCGTCTGCTCCAAGACCCCAGAACTTACAGTTAATAGTTCCCTCCGGAGTTGTAACAAGCGCTTCTCCCGTCTCAAGAGAAAGGTTTGTAACATCATCCACGATACCGATTGTAAATCTTGCTTTTTCTGTATTATTGAATACTGCAACGATCTGTGCAGGTGTTGTATCCTTTGAGCCTAAGCCGTAGCGTCCGCTGTTAACCGGAACTGCGTCAAACTTTGTTCCCTTAAGCGCGGAAACAACGTCAAGGTATAATGGCTCTCCCTGAGCGCCCGGCTCTTTTGTCCTGTCAAGAACATTAATATACTTAACTGTGTCCGGAATCGCATCAATAAGCGCCTGCGCGCAGAACGGCCTGTACAGACGCACCTTAACAACGCCCACCTTCTCTCCGGCTGCTGCAAGGTAATCAATTGTCTCTTCAATCGTATCACATACGGAACCCATTGCGATAACAACCTTCTCTGCATCCGGCGCTCCGTAGTAATTAAAGAGTTTGTAATCTGTACCAATCTTTGCGTTAACCTTGTCCATATATTCCTGAACAATCGCCGGCATAGCGTCATAATACGGATTGCATGCCTCTCTTGCCTGGAAGAAGATATCCGGATTCTGAGCGGAACCTCTCTGGCATGGATGATTCGGATTTAACGCATGCTTTCTGAATTCATCAATTGCATCCATATCTACAAGCTCTTTTAAATCCTCGTAATCCCATGTCTCAATCTTCTGAATCTCATGAGAGGTACGGAAACCGTCAAAGAAGTTAATGAAAGGAAGCTTGCCCTTAAGCGCTGCGCAATGTGCAACCGGAGTTAAATCCATAACCTCCTGTACGCTTGATTCACAGAGCATAGCGGCGCCTGTCTGACGGCAGGAATATACGTCTGAGTGATCTCCGAAAATTGACAGCGCGTGACTTGCAAGAGCACGGGCAGATACATGGAACACACCCGGAAGCTGCTCTCCTGCTACTTTATATAAGTTAGGAATCATCAACAATAATCCCTGAGATGCCGTAAATGTCGTTGTCAAGGCTCCTGCTGCAAGTGAGCCGTGAACCGCTCCTGCCGCTCCTGCCTCTGACTGCATCTCTGTTACCTGCACGGTCTGTCCAAAGATATTCTTTCTTCCTTCTGTAGCCCATTCGTCTACATGCTCCGGCATAACTGAGGATGGTGTGATCGGGTAGATGGCTGCAACCTCGGTATACGCGTAGGAAGCGTGAGCTGCGGCCTGATTACCATCCATGGTCTTCATTTTTCTTGCCATTTTTGTTGTTCCTCCTTAAATTGTATTACAAAATGTTATAATATTGACATATACAATTATTATAGTCCACAAGAATTTAAAAGTCTAGTAATTCTTACGCTTATTTTGTTCATTTTGGGGTACAGTTTTTCTGAAATAAATAATAAGCATCGCCGATAACACTGCCAGAACTCCTGCCAGTATCTGGGATACCGGTATCTCTGTTCCGGGAATCAGAAGCTGATCCGTCCTCAGTCCTTCAATCCAGAACCTTCCAATCCCATATCCCATAAGATATAGGAGAAAGACTTCTCCTGCAAATTTTTTATGCCGTCTGTATACCAGCAGGCATATCAAAACAAACAGGCACCACAGAGATTCATAAAGAAAGGTAGGGTGTACCTGAATAAAAGCCACCCTGTCTATTGTCTCTATATGCTCTTTCATGAGCGCCGTAATATCCGAACTGCGGACTGCACTCACGGGAAGACGCATTGCAAGAAGGCTGTCTGTGTATTCTCCAAATGCTTCCCGATTAAAAAAATTCCCCCATCTGCCAATTGCCTGTCCGGCTACAAGTCCCAGCCCCGCCGTATCAAAAATCAGCGCCGGAGACATTTTTTTTATCTTTGCATAAATGAATACCGAAAGAATCGCGGCAATCACTCCTCCATAGATGGCAAGGCCTCCCTGACGAAGGTTAAGAATACTTTTCAAATCATTTTTATACATATCCCATGAAAAGGCAACATAATAAATCCTTGCCCCGATAATAGAGAATATAACCGCATAGATGGCAAAATCATAATAGTCCTCCGGATTCTGCCCTGTACGCTTCGCTTCCGCCGCCGCTATAAAAATTCCCGCCAGAATCGCTATCCCGATAGTGATTCCATAAAAGGCAATATCAAAGTCAAATATTGTGACATGATCCCCGACATCGGACAACTTAATACCAATATTAGGAAATTCTATCATTTTGTCCATACTATTTCAGTCTTCCTTCCTATACGTTGAATCTAAACAGCATAATATCGCCGTCTTTTACTACGTAATCCTTTCCCTCCAGACGTATAAGCCCTTTCTCCTTTGCCGCCGCATGGGTTCCGCATGCAATCAAATCATGATAGGACACCACCTCGGCGCGGATAAACCCCCGTTCAAAATCCGTATGAATCTTTCCCGCCGCCTGAGGAGCCTTTGTTCCTTCTGTGATCGTCCATGCACGCACCTCCGGCTCGCCTGCAGTCAGATAGCTGATCAGGCCAAGAAGACGATAGCTTGCCTTTATCAGCTTTTCCAGGCCGGACTCTTCTAATCCCAGATCCTCAAGAAACATTTTCTTTTCCTCATCATCAAGCTCGGCAATCTCCTGCTCTATCTGCGCGCATACGACAAACACGCCGCTCTTTTCCCCGGCGGCGTATTCCCGCACTCTGGTTACTCCGTCATTTCCTGCGCCATCGTCAGATAAATCGCCCTCCGATACATTTGCCGCATAGATAACCGGCTTATAAGTAAGAAGATTGTATCCTGAAAGCCAGCTCCATTCCTCCTCATCAGCCGCATCTTCAAAGGTTTTAGCAAGTTTTCCTTCTTCCAGATGGGCTTTCAGCTTCTCCAGAAGAGCAAGCTCCTTTGCCGCTGTCTTGTCATTCCTTGCAGACTTAGCTGTCTTTGCAATCCTTCTTTCCAGAATCTCCAGATCTGAAAAAATTAGTTCCAGATTAATTGTTTCAATGTCACGCAGCGGATTGATGCTTCCGTCCACATGTACAATATTGCTGTCCTCAAAGCATCTCACTACATGTACAATCGCATCTACCTCCCGGATATTGGCAAGAAACTGATTTCCCAGACCTTCTCCCTTTGACGCGCCCTTTACCAGACCTGCAATATCTACAAACTCAATGGCGGCCGGAATAATCTTCTTTGTGTGATACATCTCTCCAAGCACATGAAGTCTTTCGTCCGGTACTGTTACAACTCCCACATTCGGATCAATCGTACAGAACGGATAATTCGCAGATTCTGCTCCTGCCTTTGTCAGTGAATTAAACAATGTACTTTTTCCTACGTTTGGCAAGCCTACAATCCCCAGTTTCATTTATCTTTTCTCCTCCTTATCACATGTCTCCATTAATATCACAATCCCGGCGGAAAAGCTGATTGTCGCCTCATCCCCCTCAAGCTGATTGCTTACGCACAGGCTGTCATAAGGGGTCAGCGTATGATCCCTGAGGGGATATCTGGCGCCTTGAATATTCAATCCATATACCTCTTTCCCCAAAGGAAACAGAGAAAAATACGGCCCGTACATCTCTGCCTTTTTCAGCACTGTCGTTCCTCCAATCAGCCGGATACAATTTCTTGGATCCAAAATCTTAGCTTCAATCCCTGCCCGGAAGGGTATGGTAAGTATCTGGACATTCGCCCACAGATGATCAAGCCTGCCGCCCGTTGCTCCCAGGATCAGAAGTTCACTGCAGCCGAGCGTCATAGCGAGCCTGACCGCGATTTCTGTATCGGACGCGTCCTTGACAGGATTATACTCCCGGATAGGAACCGATGTCTCATTTCGGTAATAATCTGCGATTTTCTGATCAACGCTGTCAAAATCTCCTACAATATAGTTAGGCACAATTTCATTTCGGTAGAGAAATTCCATCCCCTTATCCACTCCAATGACACAGCCTGCCGTAGATTCTTTTAATACAGACAGGGCAAATTTCTCATCCAGTTCTCCGCCGCTTATAATGACAATTCTTTTACTCATAATCTTTCAATATCTCCATGAATTTTCTGGTATTCTCCGCCGGATCGCCTCCAAAAACAGCGGATCCTGCAACAACAATATTCACTCCTGCCTCCAGCACTTCTCTGACGTTTGAATGTGAGATTCCTCCGTCTACCTGTATATCCAGATTAAGTCTCTGTCTTTCTGACATTTCTCTTGCTATTCGGATTCTCTCAAGTGACTGAGGGATAAACTTCTGGCCTCCGAAGCCCGGATGTACACTCATAATAAGAAGCACGTCAATCTCACCCAGAAACGCCTCAATTTCCTTTATATCTGTCTCCGGACAGATGGATAATCCGGCCTTCATACCACATTCCCGTATCCTCCCTATAGAAGCTCGGATATCTTCACATGCCTCCAGGTGCACTGTCAGAATGTCTGCTCCCGCTTCTTTAAATGCTTCTACATAACGTATCGGCTCCTGTATCATCAAATGTACGTCCATCACCTGTCCCGTGGTAGCATGGATAGACTTTAACACCGGAATTCCAAATGAAATACTGGGAACAAACATACCGTCCATCACATCAAAATGCAGATATTCCGCCCCATTTTCTTCCGTAAGCTTCATCTGGCTGCCCAAAATATTAAAGTCGGCAGACAGAATCGACGGCGCTAGAATGTATCTCATAATCAATACCTCCTTTTGTTTTTCAATTCCTCAAACATGTCCTTATAATCCTTGTACCTGACAGAATGTATCCATCCCTTATCCACCGCCGCTTTTACAGCACAGTTCGGCTCGTGAATATGCACACAGCCTGTATATTTACATTTGCCCTCATAAGGGACAAACTCTGGAAAATAAAATTTCAGCTCTTCCTTCTCAAAATCATTTACATACAGAGAGCTGAATCCGGGCGTGTCCATAATATAAGAGTCTTCCTCTATCAGAAACAGCTCCGAATGTCTTGTAGTATGTTTTCCGCGTTCAATTTTTCGGCTGATAGTCCCTGTTTCCATATTAGCCGCCGGCTGCAGAAGATTGATAAGGGAAGATTTTCCCACCCCTGACGGTCCTGCAACTGCAGTTGTCTTTCCTTCTAAAAGCGCTTTCACCTCGTCAATATTTTTTCCGTCCTTCGCGCTGGTAAAAACAAGCCTGCACCCGCTGCCGGAATATATATTATTCAGTTCTTTCAGCTCCTCTTCCATTACGATATCTTCTTTGTTAAAACACAGAATTACCGGGATATCCTTCCTTTTCATCATTACAAGAAACCGGTCCAGGAGATTAAAATGAGGACTTGGCTTAGCCGCCGCAAAAACAACCAACGCCTGATCAATATTCGCTACAGCAGGCCGGATCAGCTCGTTTTTTCTCGGGAGAACACATATGATATTCCCCTCTTTTTCAGCCTCATCTAAAATCTCAATCTCAACATTGTCTCCCACCAGCGGTTTTGTCTTCTCTTTTCGGAAAATCCCTTTGGCCTTACATTCATAAACACCGGATTCTACTACACGAACGTAGTAAAATCCGGCAATTCCTTTCACTATCTTTCCCTGCATATATTTCTGCCCAGTCCTGTTCTACTGGCCTGTATCGCCGGTATCCCCAGTATCTCCGTTCCCTGTATCCGGCTGCTGCGGAGTATCCGGCTGCTGCGGCTCCGGCCCAAGGCTTACCGTATAGCTGATGGTCTCTCCTTTGGATACTTTTCCTGTTGTTGGAGACTGCGAAATCACAGTTCCTGCTGGGAATCTTGTATCACTGGTATAGGACTCTGACGCTATTGTATACAAACCATTATTCGCAGCCCATGATTCAAGCTCACTGGATGGACGCTTGGTAAAGTTTTCAACCTCAACCTTATCCGACCCGGTGCTCACAACGATGGTTACCGTAGTTCCTGCCTCGACCTTCTTTCCGGCATCGATATCCTGGGAAATGACCTTATCTGCCTCTACGCTTTCACTGGCTTCATAAAGAACATATGCAAGCAGGCCTTCCGCCGCAAGTGCATTCTGTGCGTCTGCCTCCGACATTCCCGTCACTTTCGGCACTTTTTTCTTCTCAGCTCCTTTGCTTACCAGCATCTTGATATCCGTATCCTCCGTTGCCTTTGCATTCGCTGCGGGCGTGGTGCTTATTACATCCCCTTCCGCTACGCTGTCGTCATATTGATATTCTGATTTTACATTTTTAAAGCCTTCATTATGAAGCGTCTTCTGTGCGTCCTCTTCGCTCATTCCGGATACATCCGGCACAATGATCTCCTCGCCCACAAGTCCGGAGCTTACTACAACCTGAATCGTAGAGTTCTTCTTCACCCTGGAACCTGCCTTCTGCTTCTGTTCACATATAGTTCCTTCCTCGTACTTTTTGGACTCTTCCCTTGATACAACCTTGAGGCCAAGCTTCTTTTTCTTTAAAATTTCCCTCGCTTCTTCCTCGGATTTACCGATCACATCGGGAACCTTTACCTGATCCTCCTCTTTATCTTCAGTAACCTTTGAGCCAAAGCTCTTGAAGATACCTGCTCCCTTTCCAATGGCAAAAATTGCAATAAACACAATGATTACAGCCACAACAATCATCAATATCTTCATGACTTTATTCATCCGGGGATTTACTTCGTCGCTGTCCTTCCGGTTTTTTCTTCCTCCGGAATCTCTGCCATAGCCGCCGCTATAGTCATAATCATCATTTTCGTAATCGTCGTCGTCATCCTCATAATCATCATAGTCTTCATCGCTATAGTCGTTATAACCGCCGCCGTACCCTTCGTCGTCATCCTCGTCCTCATCATAAGAGCTGCGGATGTCGTCCAGCTCGTCGTCTGTAATAATTACTGTATCTGCATTACGAAGAGGAGGAATTACAACAAAATCCCCGTCCGGGTCTACCAGCGAGCGTTTTAAATCCTGTATGAGGGCAGACGTGCCGGCGTATCTTCTCTCTCCGTTCTTCTGGGTACATTTTAAAATGATCTGCTCCAAACTGTAAGGAATATCCGGCACGTATTCGGAGGGCGGCGTAATCTCTTCCTGAAGATGCTTAATTGCAATGGATACCGTGGAATCCCCGTCAAAAGGCACACGGCCTGTAACCATCTCAAATAAAGTGATGCCAAGGGAATATATATCGCTCTTTTCATCGCTGTAACCGCCTCTTGCCTGCTCCGGAGAGGTATAATGTACTGAGCCCATCGCATTAGAGCTGATCGTATTGGAGGATACGGCCTTTGCAATACCAAAATCCGTAACCTTAACCTTTCCTTCCTTTGATATCATAATATTCTGAGGTTTAATATCACGATGGATAAGCCCCGCCTCATGGGCCGCCCCGATACCTGAGCAAATCTGAATCGCGATACTGATTACCTCTTTATGGGAAAGCCCTCCCTTTTTCTCTATATAATCCTTTAATGTAATTCCCTCCACAAGCTCCATAACCATGTAGTATAAGCCGCGGTCCTCCCCGACGTCATATACATTCACAATATTGGGATTCAAAAGTCCTGCCGCCGCCTGCGCTTCGGAACGGAACTTCCGCACAAAATCATCGTCCTCCCGGTACTCTCTCTTTAAAATCTTGATCGCTACATAGCGGTTCAGCATGGTATCTCTCCCCTTATACACATCTGCCATACCGCCGGCGCCAATTTTACTCAATACCTCATACCGATTTCCCAAAAAAATACTTACCATGTACTCACCTCTTCTGCAAGTGGCTCTGCCATAACAACCCCTATGTTATCTCTCCCGCCATTACTATTTGCTTTTTCTATTAACATTAATACTGCTTCTACAATATCTCTTGCACTTTTTACAATATCAAACATATCTTCATCTTCAACCATGTTACTCAGCCCGTCCGTGCACATAAGAATGAGATCGCCCTTATGCAGCTTATATTCATAGATATCGGCCTCTACATTTTCCTTTACGCCCATAGCCCTTGTAATAATATTCTTGTCAGGATGATGCTTTGCTTCCTCCGCCTTAATGCCTCCGAGCCTTACCATCTCCTCTACAAGAGAATGGTCCTTGGATATCTGACGTATCTTATCATTGATCAAATACAGCCTGCTGTCTCCTACGTTGGAAAAATAAAGCATATTCCCTATCACAGTGGCGGCAACCAGCGTTGTACCCATACCTTCAAGCTTTACATCTGTCTCTGCAACCTGGATGAGCTTGTTATTTGCCGTTGCAACAACATCACGGAGAATATCCTCCGGCTTTTTCAGAGAAGTTTTTTCAAGCTCTTCTCTTAAAACCTTTACCGTATATTTGGAGGCAAAATCGCCGGCTTTGTGGCCTCCCATTCCATCGGCTACCACCAGAAGATTGGGAAACGGCCCAATCGCTTTGTCTGTCACATATACGTAATCTTGATTCACTTCCCGCTTGCGTCCCACATCAGTCATTGCATATAATTTCATTGCCAGTCTCCCTCTTATGAACAGCATAACGTCTTCTAAGCTGCCCGCAGGCCCCGTCTATATCTGAGCCTCTTTCCCTTCTTATAGTAACATTTATTCCGTTTTTTTCAAGTTTATTTTCAAATTCACACACTTTTTTACTGTCCGGCCTTTTCATCCCCCGCTCCTCTACTGGATTGACAGGTATCAGATTCAGATGGCAGTTCCGTCCTCCAAGAAGCCCCGAAAGCTCTCTTACATCCTCATCCGAATCATTAACATCCGCCACGAGACTGTACTCAAAGGTTATACGCCTTCCGGTTTTCCGAAAATAATAGTCGCACGCCTCCATCACATCATTCAGCTCATATCTATTAGCCACCGGCATTAGCCTTTTTCTTTTTTCCTGACTGGATCCGTGAAGCGAGAGTGCAAGGGTAATCTGCAGTCCTTCCCCTGCAAGTCTTTTCATGGCCGGAACGATCCCGCAGGTAGATACCGTAATATTCCTCTGACTGATATGCAGCCCGTGCTCATCGCTTAACATATGTATAAATTTCACAAAATTATCGTAATTATCCAGGGGCTCTCCACTCCCCATAACCACCACATTAGATACCCTCTGCCCTGTTATCTTCTGAATCTGGTAAATCTGCCTCAGCATTTCCGACGGAGTAAGGTTTCTTTCCAGTCCGTCAATAGTAGAGGCACAGAATCTACATCCCATACGGCAGCCTGCCTGAGAAGACACACACACCGAATTGCCGTACCGGTAACGCATCAACACGCTCTCTATTCTGATGCCGTCGGAAAGTACAAATAAAAACTTCTCTGTAGAATCTATCCTGGAGGACTGTACCGCAGCCGCTTCCATCCGGGCAATCTCGTATTCCCCGGCCAGACGCTCACGCAGCGTCTTCGGTAGATTTGTCATTTCCTCAAAGCTGTCCGCACACTTCTCATGAATCCATGCATATATCTGCCTGCCGCGGTATGCCTTTTCACCCAATTTCTCTAATTCCTGTACCAGTTCCTCATAATTGTACGAGACAATATCCTTTTTACCCATTATTTCTCCTTCTGAAACTCTGCAATATAAAAGCCGTCGCATTTCTCCCTTCCCGGAAGGAGTTGCTTTTCCCGCATAATTTTAAATTCTGGATATTCCCTGGAAAACCAGACTGCATTCTCTTCATTTTCCCCGCGGTGTATCGTACAGGTACTGTATATAAGCCTGCCTCCCGGCTTCACATACTGGTTTACCACGGACAGAATCCTTCTCTGCAGATTCCTGAGAGCTCTCTGTTCTTCCTCTGTCATCCTGTACTTAATATCCGGCTTCCTTCCCAGTACGCCAAGACCCGAACAGGGAAGATCCGCAATTACAACATCCGCTTTCTCAAAGGAGGATGGAGCCGGATCCAAGGCGTCCTGTCTCAAGGCCGAAATATTAGAAAGACCGCTTTTTCTGATATTGTCCCCTATCAGTTCTACTTTATATTCCGTAAGATCCCGGGCTTCCACATGGCCTGTTCCATCCAAAAGCTCTGCAATATGCAACGCCTTGCCTCCCGGTGCGGCGCAGACATCTATCACATACTCTCCCCCTGTGATTCCAGCCCACTCGGATACAAACATAGAGCTTATATCCTGTACATAAAAATATCCATTCCGAAAGCTTTCAAGTCCTCCAAGATGATCATAGCCTGCTATATAAAATGCGTAGGAAAAATAACAAGAATCCGTTACTGTAACTCCTTCCTCAAGGAGTTTCTTTTTCAGCTGTTCTGGAGTAAGCTTACTCCTATTGCACCGAATAGAGAGGGGCTTCTCCTTTAAAAATTCCGCTCCCATAAGAATCACTGTCTCTGCATCATATACAGAGAGCCACTGTTTTACAAGCCATTCAGGCAGCGAAAATCTTATGGAAATATATCTGCACATATCTGCTTTGTCCGGAAACCGAATCTCTTCCAGATTCCGGCTGATATTTCTAAGAACTCCGTTCACAAAACCCTTAAGGGGCAGAAAACCCTTTTTTACGGCAAGCTTTACCGCCTCGTTACAGACCGCTGCATCCGGTACGCTGTCCATATATTTCATCTGGTACACAGAGCTTCTTAAAATCGTCTGAATTACAGGCTTCATCTTTCTCACCTTTACGCTGGAGAACTGATCGATAATGTAATCAAGCTCTATCATGCGTTCAAGCGTGCCATTCACAACCCTTGAAATGAACGCACGCTCCTTCTTTTCCAGATATTGATATTTATCAAGAACATTTCTTAAAGCAATATGACTATATTCTCCGTCCCGTGTAATAAGGAGCAGCGTCTCCAATACAATCTCCCGCCCTGTTATTGCCATCCTTCTAATCGTCCCTTCTTCTGCCGCCTGTAAGAATCAAAATACGAAGCAGCTGCAGGATTGCAGACGCTGCCCCCGCCACATAAGTAAGGGCCGCCGCCGTCAATACCTTCCGCGTTGCTCCCACCTCTTCCGGATACAGCATTCCGGATTCTCCTAAAATCTTGACTGCCCGTCCTGATGCATTAAATTCCACCGGCAGCGTAATGATCTGAAAAAGAACTGCCAGGGAAAATGCAAGAATCCCCAGATTAATCAGAAACCCTGAAGATCTGGAGCTAATGAACATTCCCATCAGAATCAGAGGCCACGCTATCGTACTCCCAAAATTCGCCACCGGGACAAGGGCTCCCCGAATCTGAAGGGGAAGATAGCCTGTCTGATGCTGAATTGCATGTCCGCACTCATGCGCGGCCACCCCCAGAGCGGCTACCGAGGTCCTTGAATAAGTTGCATCAGAAAGCCTTAATACCTTGCTTCTGGGATCATAATGATCGGTAAGTTCTCCTGAAACATGCTCTACACGCACGTCATAAATCCCCGCCCTGTGAAGGATCTGCTCCGCCGCCTCTCTCCCAGTGACGCCGGAATGATTACGAACTCCGGAATATCTGTGAAAGGTTGACTTCATCTTTGATGATGCCAGCAGACATATAATCACACCTGCCAAAACAAGAATGTATGTTGGATCAAAATACATTGGGTAATACATTTTATCCCCTCCTCCTTACATCATATACAAAATATTATATATGAAACCTGGGAAAAATACTTTAAATTCATACTAATTTAACATTTTTTAAGAATTTCTCCTGTTTTTATAGGATATCCCCTTAAAAAGGCTTCTGCGTCCATCCGTTTCTTTCCCGAAAGCTGAAGCTCTGTTATTTTCAAAAGGCCGTCTCCGGTCTGTACGGTAAAGCCGTCCTTTTCCACATGCACAACCGCACCCGGCTCCGCATCCGTACCGCCTGCCAGAACCTCCGCCTGCCAGAGCTTCATTACCTTTCCATTCCACTGTGTATAGGCGCTGGGCCACGGGTTTAATCCCCTTATCAGACGTTCGATAGACACGGCAGACGCGCTCCAGTCAATACTTCCCATACTTTTATCCAGCATACGCGCATAGTCCGTAGGGCTCTCTCCCTGCTTTACCGGAGTAAGCGCTCCCTTTTCAAGCAGAGAAAGAGTCTTAATGCAAAGCTCTGCACCACATGCGGCAATCTTATCGTGAAGGCTTCCGCCTGTTTCCTTTTCATCAAGAACAATCTCCTCCTTCAGGAGCATATCTCCGGTATCCAATCCCTCATCCATTTGCATGGTAGTAACTCCAGACACCTTTTCACCATGGATTACCGCCCACTGAATAGGCGCGGCGCCCCGGTATTTCGGAAGCAGAGACGCATGGATATTAATACACCCGTAAGGAGTCATTGTGAGAATCTCTTTTGGAAGGATCTGACCGAAAGCAATTACGATCATAACATCCGCATAATATTTTTTTAACTCTTCTATACATTCCGGATTCCGGATCCTCTGGGGCTGATATACCGGAACGCCTGCCAGAAGCGCCGCTTCCTTTACCGGCGGATACTGTAATTTTCCTCCTCTGCCCTTTGGTTTATCCGGCTGCGTTACGGCAAGCACTACCTCGTGCTCTTTTACAAGGGCCTGAAAGGTTCCCACTGCAATATCCGGCGTGCCCATAAATATAACCCGCATCTACTCTTCCTCCTCCGGTTCTACATCATGAAGTCCTCCCTCTACCAGCTCTACATACATCCTGCCTTCCAGATGGTCGATCTCATGACAGCAGGCCCGGGCAAAAAGCCCCTCCGCCTCTAGTTCAAATTCCTCCATATTTTCATTAAGCGCCCGGACCTTTACATAATTGGGTCTTGTTACCACACCGGCCTTTCCCGGCACGCTTAGGCATCCCTCTTCTCCCCTCTGCTCCCCGTCTGTCTCAAGAATCTCCGGATTGATCATCACGACGGGCCCATCGCCTACATCAATCGTCACAATCTGCTTCAAAATTCCCACCTGGGGCGCCGCAAGCCCCACTCCCCCTGCATCATACATAGTATCCAGCATATCTCCAATAAGAATCCTTGTCCGGAGGGTCATCTTCGGCACCGCTTTGCATTTCTTTGTTAATACTTCTTCTCCTAATTCTCGAATCTTTCTTATTGCCATAATTTCTTTTTCTCCTTAAAAAATATTTACAGGGTTAAAATCAAACTGAATCCGAAGTGTCTGAAACCCCTTATTCATCTCGATGTATTGCTCCATATAGTTTTTCATCACTGTTAATACATGATATTCGGAGCTCTTTAGATAGATCACTCTGCGGTATACGTCATTTATCTTGCCGACGGAGGGACTTGCAGGTCCGATTACCTGAAACTCCCTGCCTCCTGCCGCCCGCAGAACAAACTCCTTCAGATATCCTGCCGCAGTATCTAGAATCCCTTCCTCCCCGCCGGTTACAAGAACCGCCAAAAGCTGGGCCGCAGGTGGATAGCCCATAAGCTCCCTGTAACGCATTTCCTCAGTATAAAAGCCTTCGTAATCCTGTCTTGCCGCACAAACAATGCTGTAATGCTCCGGACTGTAGGTCTGGATAATCACCTCTCCCTTCTTTCTCCCGCGGCCAGCCCGTCCGGCTGCCTGCGTAAGAAGCGCAAAAGTCTTTTCCGCCGCCCGGTAGTCGTCTGTATAAAGAGACATATCCGCCGCAAGCACTCCTACCAGAGTCACATTGGGAAAATCATGTCCTTTGACAATCATCTGCGTACCAATCAAAATATCTGCCTCTCCATTTGCAAGAGCCGATAAGATCCTCTCATGCCCGTCCTTTGCCCGGGTCGTGTCCATATCCATACGCAGAACCCTTGCTTGGGGAAACCTTCTTCTTACCAGCTCCTCAATGGCTTGTGTCCCTGCTTTAAAGCCTCCTACATACGGAGAACCGCAGGAAGGGCAGACACGTACCGCCGGTTCCTCATAACCGCAGTAATGACAGACCAGCCGTCCGTTTTTGTGAGAGGAAAGGGATACATCACAATGAGGACATTTTACTACATATCCGCAGGAACGGCAAGAAACAAATCCTGCATATCCTCTCCGATTCAAAAAAAGCATGATCTGCTCACCTTTTTCAAGGCGGCGGATAATAAGATCATGTAATTTATCGCTCAGTATGGAGCGGTTTCCTTTTTTTAATTCTTCCCGCATATCTACCGTATATACAGACGCCAGCTCCTTATCCGCTGCCCGTCTGGAAAGTGTAAGACATGTATACTGACCTGTACGGCACCTGTAAAACGCTTCTAAAGACGGCGTCGCAGAGCCAAGCACTACGCTGGCCTCTTCAAGCTTCCCACGCATAACAGCGGTCTCCCGCGCATGGTATCTTGGAACCTGTTCACTCTTATAAGAGGACTCATGTTCCTCGTCAATCACAATCAGGCCCAGATTCTTAAAGGGCGTAAATAATGCGGAGCGGGGGCCGATCATTACATCCACCTCGCCGCGTTCCACCCGTTCCATCTGATCCGAACGTTCTCCCTCAGACAATCTGGAATTCAATATAGCTACCCTTCCGCCAAAGCGTCCAAGAAACCGGCGTACCGTCTGGTATGTAAGCGCAATTTCCGGAATCAGAACAATCGCCTGCCGTCCGTTTTCCACCACATGGTTTATCATTTCCATATACACTTCTGTCTTGCCGCTTCCGGTCACACCATACAAAAGATAGGTTCCGTATTTTTTTTCCCGGTAATCTTTTACAAATATATCGACAGCTCTTTTCTGCTGAGCAGATAAGATAACGCTTTTTCCTTCCTTTACCTTGTAATCTGCGGGATTTCGGAATGACCGCTGCTTTTCTACTTTCAGCGTCTTCTGCTCCTCAAGGGCACGTATCACTGCCGGTGCAATCTTAAGCTCTCTGCAGATCCTCTCATATTCCTGTCTGGGCTGCTCTAAAAGTCCGGCAAGCAGCCTCCCACGGGCCTTCTGATTTTTCTCAAGATAAAATGCAAGCCTTTCTCTGGCTTCCTCCTCGCTTAAAGTCAAACATACCCACCGTTTCTCAAGGGGCTTTCCCTTTTTCTTAATAGGAAGAACCGTCTTAAGCGCCTGAATCATCGTTCCTCCGTAATGCTCCTTCATCCATGCCGCGAGAGCTACAAGCCTGGCCTCAATGGCACGTCTGTTTTCTTCTATTCTAAAAATAGCCTTTATCTGCTCAGGCGCATATTGGGGAGTCTCTGTAAATCCAACAATATATCCTCTTGTCTCCTTGTTTCCCCGACCAAAAGGCACGGCAACCTCCATACCAACTTTAAGCATCCCCGCAAGTTCTCCAGGGATGCTGTATTCAAATATTTTATCCAGTTTTTCGTGGGTAATATCTATAATCACCTGCGCATACATAAAATTTACTCAAGCTCCTCAAGAACTTCCTGAATCAATACACGTTCATCCATGTCATACTTTACGCCTTTGATCTCCTGATAGGTCTCATGTCCTTTTCCTGCAAGAATAATCACGTCTCCCGGCTTTCCATTTCCAATAGCATACTTAATCGCTTCCTTACGGTCGCATATAGAAATGTATTCTCCGTCCGTTCTCTTCATCCCTGTTATAATGTCGTCTATAATCGCCTGCGGCTCCTCAAACCTCGGATTATCGGATGTGATAATCGTAAAGTCCGAAAGCCGTCCCGCCACTTCCCCCATCTCATAGCGCCGCGTCTTAGAACGGTTTCCGCCGCACCCAAATACTGTAACAATACGCTCCGGATGATAGTCCCTGAGCGTGTGAAGCAGGCTCTCAAGACTCATGGCATTATGTGCGTAATCAATCATAAGCGTAAACGCATCCGATACCTTCACCATCTCAATCCGGCCTTTTACCTTCGCTTCCTTAAGCGCACGTTTAATATGCTCCACAGATACGTTAAAATGCCGGCATACTGCAATTGCCGTCAGAGAATTATATACGCTGAACTCTCCCGGAATATCAATCTCAACGTCAAAATCCATTCTTCCTGTTACGTGGTATCTCACACCCAGATAGCCCGGCCTCGATACATGTTCCACATTCACTGCACGGAGATCCACGCCTTCCCTGAATCCGAAGGTCTCTCTTTTACATGTTGCTTCTTTGAATACATCCTCATACCAGCGGTCATCCGCATTAGCAATCCCTATCTTACACTGCTTAAATAGAAGCCCTTTACATCTCTTATAGTCTTCAAAGTCCTTATGCTCGTTAGGCCCGATATGATCCTCCCCCAGATTGGTAAAGATACCAATCTCAAATGGAATGCCTGCGGTTCTATGGAGCATAAGCCCCTGGGAGGACACCTCCATTACAACACTGTCGCAGCCCGCCTCTACCATCTGGGAAAAATAATTCTGAATGGTGTAGGATTCCGGCGTCGTATTATTAGCCGGAATCGCCTTATCCCCAATAACTGCCTCAATTGTACCGATAAGACCCACCTTATGTCCAACACCCTCAAGAATGGATTTTACCATATATGCTGTCGTCGTCTTACCCTTAGTTCCGGTAATACCGATAATCTTAAGCTGTTTTGCCGGATACCCAAAATATGCGGCAGACATAAGCGCCAGTGCATATCTCGTATCGCTTACGCGAATGACTGTCAGGCCCTCTGGGGCTTCCACGTTTTTTTCTGCAATGACCGCCGCCGCCCCCTTTTCAAAAACTTCCTTCACATAGGCATGCCCATCGGATACTGCGCCTGTAATGCATACAAATACGCTTTTTTGCTCCACCTTTCTGGAATCATGGATCAGGGTTGATATCTCCATATCACTGTTTCCTGTTATAACTTCATATTCTAAACATTCTAATAGCTGTGATAATCTCATACATCTGCCTCCATGCATTTTTATTTCGATTTTGCTGTTTGCCTTTTATTATAGCACCGTTTGTAATCGAATGGCAAATAAAGAAAAAATTCTTTACACCTGCCAGCTGCAAAATCAAGAAACCTGCGTAAAGTCAAACTTTCCGCCCTTAAGCTCTTCTGTCCTTATGAGGGAAAAAGCAAAAACTTGTACAAATACTCCCCTCCCGCCCCTCCTATGCGGGATGTCCGGCCTGACATAGAAATATGGGGGGGATTTAATTCATACACAGGAGGACTCCATCATGAGTGTAAATTCAAACAAGTACATCGTTCAAAACATGGAAAGAATCTCTTTCTTTGACCTGGAAACAAGCGCCTGACAGTTCGTCGCAGATGGACTATAGTCAAGTAAGTAGACACAAAAAAGTATAAAATTTTATTATAAAATTTATGGTGAATTTAGATTATCTCTTTAGAAGTTCTTATATGTCGGTA